>DATEGM010000530.1:0-6356 GCA_035280085.1 Terriglobales bacterium | reverse complement strand
ACCCGCGTGATTTGTGGCTCATCATCTACCACCAGGATCCGCCGGTGCTCGTTCACTTGCTCTCCTGGGTCACGATGTGCACGTCCACCGGTGGCGCGTCGCGCAGAAACTTGTGAATGGCCGAAAGATACAGGTACTTGCGCCAGCCTGAGCTCGCCGAGCGGCCAAACACGATTTGCGTGATGTGCTTCTCGCGCACGAACTCGGCCACATTTTCCGCCACGCTCGAGCCCTGCCGCCGCTCCACCGTGGCCCCCAGGCTCTCCGCGAAACGGATGTTATCGGTGAGCGTGCGCCGGTCCTCGGGAGCGCTGTCGGCTCCGATATCAATGTAGATGACGTAAAACTCGGCATCGAGCGCCTGCGCCATGCGTGCTCCGCGCGCGATCAGGTACTGCGCGGCAGGATTCGAACTAATGCACACCGCGATTCGCTCCCGCACGGAGGGCCGTTTCTCCAGCCTCTCCGCCTCCAGGTAGGACTCCAACGTTTTGTCCACCGCCTGCGCCACCTGCCGCAGCGCCAGCTCGCGCAAGGCAATCAGGTTTCCCGGGCGGAAAAAATTGCTCAGAGCCCGCTCCACCCGCTCCCGCGGATAAATGTCGCCGCGCCGCATACGGGTCTGCAACGCCTCCGGCGTCAAGTCCGCCATTACAATTTCTCGCGCCCGCTGGATCACCCAGTCCGGCACCGCTTCCCGCACGGCCACTCCCGTGATGAGCTGTACCGTCGGCGCCAGGCTCTCGATGTGCTGCACATTCATGGTGGAGAGCACATCAACGTTGTGGTCCAGGATTTCCATTACATCCTGGTAGCGCTTGGCGTGCTTGCTCCCTTCAATGTTGGTGTGCGCCAGTTCGTCAATGACCACCACCTGAGGCTTGCGCGCCAGGATGGCGTCCACATCCATCTCTTCGAAAATCGTGCCCTTATAGTCAAGCTCGCGGCGGGGGACTGTCTCCAGGCGCGAGGCCAGTTCCGCAATCGGCTTGCGCCCGTGGGTCTCGATTACGCCGATGACTACGTCCTCGCCCCGGCTATGGCGGCGGACGGCCTCGCTGAGCATGTTGTAAGTCTTGCCTACGCCGGGGGCGTAACCCAGAAACAACTTGAACACGCCCTCTTTTTTCTCGGGCGCGGTTTCCTCCAGCCACTGCTCCGGTGTTTTCTGGGCCATGGCGCATATTGTGCGGGAAGGGAACACAATTGTCGATGTCGGCTACAATGCGTCCATGAAGCGGGGGCTATCCAGCCCGGTGCGGTTCCTGATAGCTGCGGCGGTTGTCATTCTCATTGTTCCGCTTTACCGCATGGTGGTGCACGTCAACCCCACCACCGTTGCCCTCAGTTTTCTGCTTGCCATCCTGGTGGTTTCGGCAACGTGGGGCTTGCGCTACGCCGTCTTCATGGCCATCCTGGCCACCGCATTCTTCAACTTTTATTTTCTGCCTCCCATCGGAACATTCACCATATCCGATCCCCAGAACTGGATCGCGCTCGGGGCCTTTTTGCTGACCGCGATTATCGCCAGCCAGCTTGCCGAGCGTGCCCGCCGCCAGGCCGCGGAGGCCAATCGCCGCCGCCGCGAAGTCGAGCGCCTCTACTCCTTCAGCCAGAAGCTGCTCATTGCCGATAATGTCGTCGAACTGCTCAACGCCCTTCCCGCGCATGTGGTGGAGTCGTTCGCGGTCAGCGAAGCCGCCGTCTTTGTCACCGGCCGCGATCACGTTTATCGCTCCAAGCCCGACATTCGTGCGCTGGATCTGGAGCATTTGAAATCGGTGACCGCGCGCGGCGACCCGGTGGTGGATTCCGAAAATCAGATTTGCTTCATGCCCCTGCGCCTGGGTGTGCGCATCGCCGGGGCTATCGGCATCGCCGGTGGCGTGCTCTCCCGCGAAACTCGGGAAGCCATCGGCAGTTTGGCCGCCATCGCCATTGAACGCGCCAGCGCGGTGGAGAAGTTGAGCCAGGCGGAGGCCAGGCGCGAATCAGAGAACCTCCGCTCCGCTCTGCTCGATTCCGTGACCCACGAATTTCGTACCCCGCTCACCGCCATCAAGGCGGCGGCCAGCAGCCTGCTTTCCGAGGCCAGCCTCACCCAGGAGCAGCGCCGTGACCTGCTCACCGTGATTGACGAGGAAACCGACCGGCTCAACCACCTGGTCGGGGAAGCCGCGGAAATGGCTCGGCTGGATGCCGGCCAGGTGGAACTTCGCGCCGAGGACTCCTCCATCGAGGCGCCAATTTCCGCCGCCGTCGAGGAATCACGCCAGGTTCTCTCCGGTCACCCGGTCGAGGTGATCGTGCCCCCTGAGCTTCCTCTGGTTCACATGGATGTGGAGCGTATCAAGGGCGTGATGCTGCAGTTGCTGGAGAATGCCGGCAAGTATTCGCCTGCCGGTTCGCCCGTGCGAATAAGCGCGGAGGCGATGAAGGGCGGTGTGATGATTAGTGTCTCCGACCGCGGCCCCGGCATTGACTCCTTCGAGCAGTCGCTCATTTTCGACAAGTTTTACCGGGGCCGCGACCACCGTTCCACCATCCAGGGCACGGGCATGGGCCTTGCCATTGCCAAAGCCATCGTCGAAGCGCACGGCGGGACCATCAACGTGACCAGCCAGCTCGGACAGGGCTCGGTTTTTCACTTCACCTTGCCGCTGCGCGCCCAGGCCCGCGCCCAATGACCCTGTTTAAGCTTTTCTTAAGCTGTCCTCGAATATTTTCTTCGCTCCACTTAAGTTCTGGCATACCAGAAGCATATGCCTTGCGTCTGAGTATTCAGCCACTTACATCCGGGAGAAGGCAATGAGCGCCATAGCTCTGAAAGTCAACGGCCGCACCCATACCGTGGATGTTGATCCAGCCACGCCGCTGCTCTATGTGCTCGGCGACGAACTCCAATTGCGCGGCCCCAAATTCGGCTGCGGCCTCGGTCAGTGCGGCGCCTGCACGGTTCTGCTGAACGGCCGCGCCACTCGCTCCTGCATCACGCCCGTCAGCGCCGTCGGAAAATCCGAAATCGTGACCCTGGAGGGCCTGGGCACGCCGGAGAAGCCGCATCCGCTGCAGCAGGCCTTCATTGATGAGCAGGCCGCGCAGTGCGGTTTTTGCCTCAGCGGCGTGATGCTCACCGCGAAAGCGTTCCTCGATCGCAACCCACAAGCCACCACCCAGGACGTAGAACAAGCCCTGGAGCACGTACTTTGCCGCTGCTTTGTCCACGCCCGCATGATGCGCGCCATCGAACGCTATGCCCAGGGGAGGCGCGCATGAGCCCCGCCCTCTCCCGCCGCAAATTTCTGAAGACCTCTGGCGCCCTCATCGTCAGCTTCAGCGCCTCCTCGCTGCTCGAGCCTCTTGCCGTTGCTCAGGGCGCCTTCGGCACGCACATGTCGCACATTGACCCCGGCAAGCTCGACTCCTGGCTCGCTGTGGGCGCCGACGGCATGGTCACCGCCTACACCGGCAAGTGCGACTTCGGCCAGGGCATTTTCACTGTCCAGACCCAGCTTGTAGCCGAAGAACTGCGCGTCGCCCTCAACCGCGTGCGCATAATCCAGTGTGATACCTCAGTGACCCCAGACGAGGGCACAACCTCCGGCAGCCAGTCCACGCCCGTAAACTTCAACACCAGCGGCCTCGCCGATGCTGCCGCCACCGCCCGCAATGCGTTGCTGCAGATGGCTTCCCGCCGCCTGCGTGTTCCGCTTGACCAGCTTACGGTGGCCGATGGCGTTATAAGCGCAGGCACAGGCAAGCGTGTCAGCTACGCCGAACTGATTGGCGGCAAGCGCTTCAACCTCACCCTGAATTCCAATACCCGGCGCCGGCCGCCAAGGGAATGGACCGTGCTCGGCAAGCCCGTGCCCTCCATGGATATGCCCGCGCTTGCCGCCGGCCGTTTCGAATTCGTGCACAACATCCAGGTTCCCGGCATGCTGCACGGCCGGGTTGTCCGTCCGCCGGCGCTCGGTTCCTCTGTCATCAACGTGGATGAGAGCTCGGTGCGAAGTCTTCCCGGCATGGTGAAGGTGGTTGTCCGCAAGAATTTCGTCGGCGTGGTTGCGGAAAAACAATGGCAGGCCGAGCAGGCTGCCCGCCAGCTGAAAGTCAACTGGAGCGCTCCGGTAAATCTTCCCGCGCAGTCAACTTTCTATGACTACATGCGCCGGCAGCCCTCGCGCGACGTACTGGTAGTTGACTCAAATGACGTTGAGCAGAAGCTGGCTTCGGCCGCCACCGTGCTGCGCGCCACCTACCTGCACCCTTACCAGATGCACGGTTCCATCGGCGCTTCCTGTGCCGTTGCCGACGTGCGGGGCGATAAAGCCACGCTGTGGTCGCCCACTCAGTCGGTGTATCCGACGCGCAGCGGCGTGGCTGCTCTCCTCGGCGTGCCGCTCGATAACGTCGGCGTAATCTTCACCCGCGGATCAGGCTGCTACGGCCTTAACGCGGCCGATACGGTCTCCTACGATGCCGCGCTCTTGTCTCACGCCGTGGGCCGTCCCGTCCGCGTGCAGCTCACACGTAAAGACGAAATGGCCTGGGGTGAAAATTATGGCCAGCCCTGCGTCATCGAGCAGCGCGCCGCCCTGGACGCGAAGGGAGCCATCATCGCCTGGGACTGCGAATCCTGGGCCGCTGCTTACGGTGGCCGCCCCGGATACGACCACCCCGGCAACGTGATCACCGGTTTGCTGGTTGGCTTCGAGCCCGAAGCTTTTGTTCCCGGCAAATCCTCCCAGCCCACCGGGGAGTTGCGCAATGGCCACAACCTTGTGCCGTCCTATGTGGCTGGCTGCATCAGTGGGAAGTGCGGTGGCGCTGGCAACGTCCGCAGCGAGCGCGTGCTCGCCCACACCGTAAAATCGCCGTTCTTCACCGGTCCCTTGCGTTCGCCCTTGCGTTTACAGAACACATTTGCCCACGAATGTTTTATGGATGAGCTGGCCGCGCGCGCCAAAGCCGACCCTGTTGCTTTCCGCCTGCAGCATCTGAGCGAAACTCGCATGATTGACGTAGTGAAGGCAGCCGCCCAGGCCGCGAAATGGGAGCCGCGGCCCTTTCCCAACTCAAGATCCGCCGCCGGCGTCGCCACCGGACGTGGCATCGCCTGCGTCGCCTACGAAGGCGACAATGGTTACGTGGCCCTGATCGCGGAAGCCGAGGTTGATCGCTCCTCCGGCCGCATTCAGGTGAAGCGCTTCTTTGCTGCCGCCGATTGCGGCCCCATCTCCAATCCCGCCGGCCTGCGCAATCAGCTGGAAGGCGGCGCCCTGCAGGGCATGAGCCGCGCCCTCGGCGAGGAAGTCACCTGGGATGAACGCCAGATCACCTCTACCAGTTGGGCTACCTACCACAGCTTGCCCCTGGGCATCGCGGTGCCCGCCATCGAGACCGTGCTCATCAACCGTACGGACGGCAAAGCCATGGGCGCCGGCGAGCTCTCCATCACCGTGGTGGCCGCGGCCATTGGCAATGCTGTTTTTGATGCCACCGGCGCGCGCCTGCGCGAGGTTCCCTTCACTCCCGCGCGGGTCAAGGCTGCTTTGCAGGCGAACGGAGCAGCCTGATGCCGTGCCATCTCAATTTGTGGTTTGGGATTTTTCTGGATTGACGAAGTAGGATTCCGTGCTGCGCCCCACCTGGTCCAGAAACTTCAGCGCTAGCCAGTTCTTCAGTTCCTGCAGCGCCGGCGGCTTGAGTTCTTCGAAATGAGCGCCCGCCTGCCCCCGCCCGTCGGTCCATACGATCTGCGCGGAGCCGCTGATGAGCAGATTGGTGTCCGGCAAGGTGAAGGAAAACTGGATCTTCTGGCCCGCCCGCATCCCCTGGTTGGCGCTGATGGCCAGCCCCGATTCGCTCACATTCAGCGTGCGTGCCGGCGTTTTCTCTCCCGATTCCACTTGCACCTCGAGAGGCACATCCAATCGGTGGCGGAAATAGCGACGCCGCTCCCGCAGCATTGAGCCGTAGCCGGCCCACAGCGCCCGCGTGGCTTGCTCCTGCTGCACCGGCTTGGAGAGCACAAAATCCGCTCCGCTGGCGAACGCCTCGCGCACACCCGTCCCTTCTCCCGCCACTGCCACCACCACCGCTTTGTTGTTTGAGGGCAGCCAGCGCACCGTTTTCAGGATCTCCGCGCTTTTGGTCCCGCCCCCGCAGTCCACAATTACTACGTCAAACTTTTTCCGGGACAAGGCCAATACTGCCGACTCCGCATCGGCGTGTGCTTCCATCCGCAGCCCGATTTCGCTTAAAGAGCGGGAAAACACGGTCACTACTTCGGCATCGCTGGCCACCACCAATCCTTCCAGGATGGGTTGGGTCATCGAATGTCTTTCTCCTCG
>DATEGM010000529.1:0-3280 GCA_035280085.1 Terriglobales bacterium | reverse complement strand
GCCGATGCCATGGCGCGCCTCTGGTCGGACGATTTGGTGGTCAACAATCCGCTGCAGAAGTTTGTTGATAAGAAGCAGGTTCTGGGCATGGTGAAGAGCGGCTTCCTGGCGTTCACCTCTTACGAGCGGCAAATTGAATATGTTCGCGACTACGGTTCTGCCGTGATTGTGGCCGGCCACGAGACGCTCGTCTTCAGCGGCAAGATGCCCAGCGCCGGCAAGACCCAACACCTCCGCTTCACCGCGGTGTGGATGAAGCAGCACGGGCGCTGGCAGGAAGTGGCTCGGCATGCCGATATCGTGCCCGCGGAATAGCGGCGTTTGTGCCGTCCGCTAAAGCGGACTCGGTTGTTCCCCTTCCGCCTACCCAGCACTCCCGTGCTGGGCTTTACTATTGCGCCGCTACGCGGCTGGCGCGGTTTGGCTCAAGCTGGGCTGCGGCACGGGAGTGTCGTTACTGCTGCTTCCGTGCTAGCCAATGCTTCGATCCGGGTTTTTCTCACCAGGTAGTGAGCTTAGAGGTCGCCAGGTACTAGGTACTGGGTGCTGGGCACTAGGTACTGGGTACTGCCTGCTGATACAATCGCGCCGCATTCCGAACAGCTGACTGGACCGCATGCCTGACATTCTTCCCGGCCAACAGCGCGAACACCTGCTGAAAGCGGCGCGCGAAACCATGGCCCGGGCCTATGCGCCTTATTCCAAATTCCTGGTCGGCGCCGCCATCCTCACCGAACTTGGGGAAGTGTTTACCGGCTGCAACATTGAGAACGCCTCCTACGGCCTGACCATGTGCGCGGAGCGCACGGCAATTTTCTCGGCAGTGGCGCACTCCGGAGGTGAGAACGTGCGCATTCGCGCCATCGCGGTGACGACGCCGGACGACGTGGCCTGCTCGCCCTGCGGCGCCTGCCGCCAGGTGATCTGGGAATTTGGCCCGCAGGCGGTGGTTCTGTTTCGGGCCAAGGAAGGGTGGAAGGAAGCTCCCATTCGCGATCTGCTGCCGGAGGGATTTCTGCTGCTGTGAGCCACTCCTCGCCCAGCCTGGCGCCCTTTCGCGCGGTGGACGCCATCCGCAAAAAGCGCGACGCGCAGGAACACACTCGCGAGGAAATCGAGCAACTGGTTGCCGGCTACACCCGCGGGCAAATCCCCGACTACCAGGTCGCTGCCTGGCTAATGGCGGTGGTGCTGAAGGGCATGACGCGCGCCGAGACCGCCGCCCTCACCGAAGCCATGCTGCGCTCGGGCGAGGTGCTGGACCTTTCCTCCCTCCCCAAGGTCAAGGTGGACAAGCACTCCACCGGCGGTGTCGGCGACAAAACTTCGCTGGTGTTGGCGCCGGTAGCGGCCGCCGGCGGCCTGCTGGTGCCGATGATCAGCGGCCGCGGGCTGGGCCACACCGGCGGCACCCTGGACAAACTGGAAGCCATCCCCGGCTTCAACGTGAACCTGACCCTGCCCGACTTTCTGCGCGTGCTTCGCCAGTGCGGTTGCGCCATGATCGGGCAAACGGCGGAAATTGCGCCCGCCGACAAAAAGCTTTACGCCCTGCGCGACGTGACCGCCACGGTGGAGAGCCCGTACCTGATCTGCGGCTCCATCATGAGCAAAAAAATGGCGGAAGGCATTGATGCCCTGGTACTCGACGTGAAAACCGGCAGCGGCGCCTTCATGAAAAAGCAGGAAAACGCTGCCTTCCTGGCCGAACTGATGGTCGAAACCGGGCAGCGCATGGGCAAGAAGGTGGTGGCCCTGCTCACCGATATGGACCAGCCCCTGGGGCGCAAGGTGGGCAACGCGCTCGAGGTGGAGGAGTGCGTCGAGGTCCTGCACGGCCAGGGGCCCGACGATTTGCGACGGCTGTGTCTGGAACTGTGTGGCTGGATGTTCCAGCTTGGCGGCGCCAGCGCGAGCGTAGAAGAAGGCAAGAAGCTGGCCGCCGAAATCATTGCATCCGGTCGCGCGCTGAAGAAATTCCAAGAAATGGTGAGGCTGCAGGGCGGTGACGCGCGTGTGGTGGATGATCCTGGCCGCCTGCCGCAACCCAAGCACAAGACCGACGTGCCCAGCCCGCGCGAAGGGTTTGTTGCCGCCATTCAGTGCGAGCAGGTTGGAATCGCCAGCATGCTGCTGGGTGGAGGGCGGGAAAAGAAGGAAGACAGCATTGACCCCGCCGTCGGCCTGGTGCTGCACAAGAAGGTGGGTGACCGCGTGGCCCGGGGCGAGCCGCTGTGCACCATCCATTACAATTCTGAAACACGGGTGGGAGCGGCGCGGCAGATGCTCGAGGAAAGCTATCAGACGGCAGAACAGTCTCCTGCTTCCGCCCGGCCGCTGGTCCACGGTTTGATTTGCGGAACAGAAAACGAGGGTAGCTAAAAATGGGACGCTTCACCGGCATCCTGGGGCTGCTGACCATGCTGTCCCTGGCATACATCTTCTCCACCAACCGGCGCGCCATCCGCTTCAAGACGGTGGGCTGGGGCCTGGGCCTGCAGTTTGCTTTTGCCGTGCTGGTGCTGCGCTGGGAGGTGGGAAGAAAAGTCTTCCAGGTGATCGGCGACTACGTCACCAGGCTGCTGTCCTATTCCTTTGCCGGCTCGGAATTTGTTTTTGGAGAATTGGGCAAGAAGAGTTCGCACCTGGGCATGTACTTCGCCTTCCAGGTGCTGCCCACCATCATCTTCATCGCCGCGTTCTTTGCTGTGCTCTATCACTACGGCATCATGCAGTTCATCATCCGCCAGGCGGCGCGGGTGATGACCCGCTTCATGGGCGCCAGCGGGGCGGAGTCGCTGAACGTGGCCGCCAGCATCTTCATGGGACAGACGGAGGCGCCTCTGACCATACGCCCCTATCTGCCGGACGTGACCCGCTCCGAGTTGATGACCATCATGACCAGCGGCATGGCCCACGTTTCCGGCGGCATCATGGCCGCATACATCATGTTCGGCATTGACGCCAAGGCGCTGCTCAGCGCTGTCATCATGACCGCGCCGGGCACCATCCTGATCTCCAAAATGCTGGTGCCGGAGACAGAAAAGCCGCTTACCGCCGGCAAAGTGGAGATGGCGGAGATGGAGGACAAGACCGAAAACGCGATTGGGGCCATCGCCCGCGGCACCACCGATGGCCTCTACCTGGCGCTCAACGTGGCCGCCATGCTGATTTCATTTCTGGCGCTGATCGCGCTCTGCAACGGCATTCTGGGCGGCATCCACAACGGCCTGGCGCACTATGGCTTCACCCATTTTCCTTCTACTCTGCAGACCATTTT
>DATEGM010000528.1:0-2791 GCA_035280085.1 Terriglobales bacterium | reverse complement strand
ACATAGGGTACGGTGCGCGACGCTCGCGGATTCACCTCCAGCACGTACACTTTCTCACCCTTGCCGTTGCCGCCCAGCGTGCTCTCCATGGGATTGCGGGGGATGGCGAACTGTATGTTCATCAGCCCGATCACCTTCAGCGCCCGCGCCAGCCGGAACGTGTACTCCCGCATCGTGGCCAGGAGGTAATCGGGAATATCCACCGACGGCAGCACGCAGGAAGAATCGCCGGAGTGAATTCCGGCCTCCTCAATGTGCTGCATGATGCCGCCGATCACCACGTCCTCGCCGTCGGAGAGCGCGTCCACATCCACCTCGATCGCGTCCTCCAGGAAATGATCAACCAGCACCGGGCGCTCCTGCGAATACTCTACCGCCTCTTTCATGTAGCGGATGACCGACTCGTCGTCGTAGGCGATGACCATGGCTCGCCCGCCCAGCACGTAGGAAGGCCGCACTAGCACCGGGTAGCCCACCCGCTGCGCTCCTTCCACCGCCTCTTGCACCGAAATGGCTATGGCGCCGGGAGGCTGGGGAATCTCCAACTCCTCCAGCAGCTTGCCAAACCGCTTGCGGTCTTCCGCCAAGTCAATGGATTCGGGCGAGGTGCCGATAATGCTCACGCCCGCCGCCTTCAGCGGCAGCGCCAGGTTCAACGGCGTCTGCCCGCCAAACTGCACGATCACACCCACGGGCGCGCCCTTGGCCGCCTCATGTTCGTAAACCGACAGCACGTCCTCAACCGTCAACGGTTCGAAGTAGAGCCGGTCGCTGGTGTCGTAGTCGGTGGAGACAGTTTCCGGATTGCAGTTCACCATCACCGTTTCGTAGCCATCCTCGCGCAAGGCAAAGGAAGCGTGGCAGCAGCAGTAATCGAACTCAATTCCCTGCCCGATGCGGTTCGGGCCCGCGCCCAGTATCATCACTTTCTTTTTAGCGGTGGGCGTGGCCTCGTCTTCCTCTTCGTAGGTCGAGTAGAGATAGGGCGTGAAGCTCTCGAACTCGGCGGCGCAGGTGTCTACCCGCTTGTACACCGGCCTGAGGCCGTTCTTCTTTCGCAGCTGGCGAACCTTTTCCGCTCCCGAGTTGCCGTTTTCCAGGCGCCAGATGTTGGCCAGGCGCGCGTCGGAGAAGCCCATGCGCTTGGCTTCGCGCAGCAGCTCCGCGGGAGCCGCTTCCGCAGGCACTCTCTCCAGTTCCAGCTGCGTGTCGGTGACCTGCTTCAGCTGGTAGAGGAACCAGGGGTCAATGGAGGTCATCTTGGCGATCTGCTTCACGGTCATGCCCTGGCGCAAGGCGTAGCGGATATAGGACAGGCGCTCCGGGTGCGGCGTGACCAGCCGCTGGGTGAGAATTTTGGGCTCAATCTGCTCGCTGCCCGGACGCTTCCCGGTGTCCAGCGCGCGCACCGCCTTGAGCAGCGACTCCTTGAAGGTGCGGCCAATGGCCATCACCTCGCCCACCGACTTCATCTGCGGGCCCAAGCCCTCGTCAGCTCCGGGAAATTTTTCGAATTGCCACTTGGGAATCTTCACCACTACATAGTCGAGCGTGGGCTCGAAGCAGGCTGGCGTTTTGCGCGTGATGTCATTGGTGATTTCATCCAGCGTATAGCCGACCGCCAGCTTGGCCGCAATCTTGGCGATCGGAAACCCAGTGGCCTTAGAAGCCAGCGCCGAGGACCGCGACACGCGCGGGTTCATCTCGATCACCACCTGCCGCCCCGTTTCCGGGTGCACCGCGAACTGAATGTTGGAGCCGCCCGTCTCCACGCCCACTTCGCGGATTACCGCGATGGCGGCATCGCGCATGGCCTGGTACTCGCGGTCGGTCAGCGTCTGCGCCGGAGCGACCGTAATCGAGTCGCCGGTATGCACGCCCATGGGGTCGAAATTCTCGATGGAGCAGATGATGATGACGTTGTCAGCGAGGTCACGCATCACCTCCAGCTCGAACTCTTTCCAGCCCAGCACCGACTCTTCAATCAGAACTTCGTGCACAGGGGAGAGATCCAAGCCACGCGCCAGCGTTTGCAGCAGCTCTTCCCGGTTGTAAGCCAGGCCGCCGCCGGTCCCGCCCAGGGTGAACGAAGGCCGAATGATGACCGGGAAGCCAATCTTACCGGCGAACTCCATGCCGTCTTTCAGATTGTTCACCAGCGCCGACTTGGGCACGTCGAGGCCGATCTTCAGCATCGCGTCTTTGAAGAACAGCCGGTCTTCTGCCTTCTTGATGGCCCCGATCTTGGCCCCGATGAGCTGCACGTTGTACTTGTCGAGAATGCCGCCGTCGGCCAGCTCCACTGCCAAATTCAGCGCGGTTTGGCCGCCCACCGTGGGCAGCAGCGCAAAGCCTTTGCCGTCGCACATCTCCGATTCAATGCGGAGTATTTCTTCCAGAAAGTCGCGGGTCAGCGGCTCGATGTAGGTGCGCTCGGCGAACTCCGGGTCGGTCATGATGGTGGCGGGGTTGGAGTTGGCCAGCACCACCTCGTAGCCTTCCGACTTGAGCGCCTTGCAGGCTTGCGCGCCCGAGTAGTCAAACTCCGCCGATTGCCCAATCACAATCGGCCCCGAGCCGATAATCAGAATTTTCGATATGTCAGTGCGTTTAGGCATGAACTTTGGTTTTGCTTTGAAAGGGCACGCCTTTCAGGCGTGCCGTTGTGCTTCACAGAGGCGCTGGGCTTTAGCCCCTGAGGTCGGTTTTGAACGGAGTCTGCTTCGTCGGCGGCATCACTCACTCTGTTTCTGCTCTCAAAGGGCGCGGCGTCGCGCGTCTTCTTACTCGC
>DATEGM010000527.1:0-3875 GCA_035280085.1 Terriglobales bacterium | reverse complement strand
ATTTGGGCAAGTCGAAGTCGCCAGGGCGTTAGTCACCTTGTCCAGCTGTACGTTCACCACACCCGTAGGCTGCTCAAAATCGCTTACATCGCGATATTGGGGCAGGGCCACCGCTCGTTTCATGAAGTCAGTCCAGATGGGCGCGGCAAGCTCCGCCCCACTCAGTCGGATGTCGCTGTAATCGTCATATCCCACCCACACAATACAGAGCAGGTCGCTGGTGTAACCGGCAAACCAGGCGTCGTGGGAGGTGCCGGTCTTGCCCGCGGCGGGCGCGTTGAAGCCGGCGGAACGCACGCCATAAGCGGTGCCAAAATTCAGGACGCCTTCCATCATGTTGGTCATGAGGTAAGCAACGCGCGGATCGAGCACAGGTTGCTGTTGCGACTGATAGCTGGCCAGCACTTCTCCTTTGGCGTTGCGTACGGAGTTAATGAGCACGGGGCTGAGTTTGATGCCGCCGTTGGCGAAAACTGTATAGGCCGAGGCCATTTCCAATGGCGTGGCATCGTACGCGCCCAAGGCCGCCGCCGGCGTGGCCTTCACCGCGGTGATTCCGGCAGCGCGCGCCAGGTCCGCTACTTTGTCGTAACCCACCATCTGCGCCAGGGCCACGGTGGCGTTGTTCAAGGAGAGCGCGAGAGCGTAGCGGGCGGTCACCTGGCCGTGATACTCGTCCCTGTAATTGCGCGGCTCGTAAATTTGGTCGCCATAGCTGAAGGTTGTGGGCTCATCATTCACCAGCGTGACCGGCGTGATTACCACCGGAGCCGTGGGAACGGTGGCAGGATCAGGCGCGGGTGCAGCCGTAGCGCTTGCCGGCTGAGGCGCCCCACTGGTTGTAGTTGGCGGCGGCGCACTGACGGTGCTGTTGGCTGCCGCTGCGGCGAGGTTGGCCGGTGGAACCCCTCCGGTGAGCGCGGTATTTAACGCCGCTGCATACACAAAGGGCTTGAAGATAGACCCAGTCGGCCGCTTTGACATTGCGTGATCTAGCTGGCTGAACGCGTAATTACGGCCACCCACCAGGGCGAGCACGTGCCCGGTATGCGGATCCATTGCTACCATCGCCACTTGCGCTTCCGGACCCGGCAGCACACGGGTTTCATATTTGGCTTTTTTGCCCTTGCCAATCTTTATGCGCTTGGTGCGCAGTTTCAGCAGCTTAGCGTCAGTGACTTTCAGGCCTTCCGCCACCGCCTGCGCCGCTTCCCGTTGCAGATCGGGATCCAGGGTGCTGAAGACGTGGTAGTTGCCCTCGGCCAATTCCTGCTCGCCGAAGTGGCTGGTAAGGTTATCCTTCACAAGATCAACAAAATAGGGCGCATCACTGGCTTCCACATTGAGCGGGGCCAGTTTCAGCGGAGCAGCTTTGGCGCGTTCCGCGTCGGCGCGGGTGATGGCGTGGGTCTCTACCATCGAATCCAGCACCAGGTTGCGGCGGTCCAGCGCCCGCTCTGGGTGGCGGTACGGAGAAAGATAGCTGGGGCGCTGGATCAGTCCGGCAAGCAAGGCTGCCTCAGGCAGGGTAATGGCCTGCAAGTCTTTATTGAAGAATGCGTGGGAAGCCTCTCCAAAACCATGAATCGCGAATGACCCGCGCTGTCCCAGGTCCACCTGGTTGGCATAGAACTCAAAGATCTGCTCCTTGCTGAAGCGGTTCTCCAGTTCGATGGAGATCAGCATTTCGATGAGCTTGCGGCGAAACGTCTTCTGCGGGTTCAGGAAGAACATCCGGGCTACCTGCATGGTGATGGTGGAGCCACCCTGCTCGTGGCGGCCTTCGCGCAAGTCCACCAGCGCGGCTTCCAGCAGCCGGAAGTAGTTGACTCCGCCGTGCTGGAAGAAGCGGCGGTCCTCGATGGAGAGCACCGCCTCGCGCATAGACTTGGGAATGTCCTGATACTTAACCACCTGCTGCTTGGAACGCTGCTGGGTGTAAAGCGCCGTGACCAGTTGCGGCTCCAGTTCGTAGCCTCCCACCTGGTTGCCGCCGGCCATAATGTTGGAAATCCGGCCCTCTTTCAGGCGAACTTCCGCTTCGCCCGGACCATGGTATGACTCCGGCCCGGGCTCAATGGCGATGCCACCGCGTTCCAGGCGGAAAGTGCCGACGCGGGAAACCGCTTTGGCGCCCTCTTCGCTATAGCCGGCGCGCTGCAATTCGGTGGCAATTTCGCTCGTGGTGATGCGCTCGCCTACTCGGACCACTTCCGGCGCGCCGTAGATCTTGGCTGTATTGTCGAAAATCGGACCGCTTAGCCTGCGGTCCACAATGCGGGCGTACTTTACCCAATAGAAGGTAAATACTCCGGCCACAGCGACGGCTATGAATAGAAATATGGCGAGGCCGGCGCGGAGCACGGCATCCTGGGGTAGAAATCTACCGACCCCGGAACTGCTACTCTTCGGAATCCTGATCGTAATGCTCACGGAGATGGGCGAAGAACCTGCAAATTAAGACGTTGGCGGGCACATTGGCGTTATCCAGAGCCGCAGCGACTGGCCCACCGATGGGCCAGCACCGGGGGAGCCCTTACCAGCTCACCACTTCCGTATTTTAAATCATGTACCGCCTGCCTAAGTGGTAGCAACTGAGATGCCAAGAGGGCATGGCCAAAGGGTCCGCTTAGCAACCCTTGGCAGCCGTTACGTTGGGAAAGAAACAGCGAAACAGGCCGAGGACGGGCGGTTACCCCGCCGCCCGTAAGGAAAGTCGTGCACGGGCGCTGTAGCCGGCGCCCGCTATAGAAGGACTTTACGCAGCTGCGGAGCGGAACTCGGCCTGTTTCTTTACGTGGGCGACCGGCTTTTCATTCAGCAGCAATTCTGTCGCCTGCACGTAAGGATTGTTGTGGAACCAGCGCCGCACTACTCCGGCATGAAGGAAGTTGGCGATAGCCAAAAAACTCATGCCCTGGTGATGGGCCATCCAGCAGCGCACAACCTGGTGAGTGTGGCGGCGCGGATGCTGCACCGAGGGCGTGTAGTCGGCGGCTTCGTAGAAACCGTAAGCTCCCATCCAGCCCTGCTCGGCCATGTTGTGCAGGTTCTTCAGCGCGCCGCAGGGATCCACACTCAGCGCCAGCACCGTCGAGTAAGGCGAAATCACCAGCGCCTCCAGTTCATCCTTGTGCAAGGCCAGGCTCGGCAAGCCGAAGGCGTGGTACTGGTAATTGCCCGCTTCATCGGTCTGGAAGTACGCCGATTCAGAAATGCCCCAGGGAATACGCCGGCGGGCGGCATAGTCCTGCTGCGAGCGTACCGCCGCCGCCCGGGAGCGTTCCAGCAAAGTGTTGGGATAGGTGCGCATCCACAGCCCGGGCATGAGGTATTCGAACATGGTTCCCGTCCAGGAGATCAGCACAGGGCGGCCGTAGGCGAGCGTGTGCGCCCGGCCCAGCAGGAACCACGCTTCCTGGGCGATATCTTCCTTGGCTATGGCGGCAAAGACGGCCACGCGCGCCTCAGTGGCCAGCAGGTCATAGCAGGCCGAGTGGAGCTCCTGCGATTGCACATCGAAGCCGACTGAAAGCAGCTTGCGGCGCTTATTCAGTAGCAGGCGGAAGTCCATCTCCTCCGCCAGGCGAGCGGCCTGATTCGCCAGGCCTTCCAATTCCCGAATCAGCTGCAGCGAACGCGCCCGCGCCTCCGGCAGTACTGCCAACAGCGCCTGATAAAGGGCCTTGCGCTCTGGGGTCGTCTTCTCATCTTCCATGGCCAGGCGCAGGCGCTCCGCCAGGCGCTCGATGAACTGCGGCGTGCGCTCCAAAGGAACCTGTTTTCCGGACAGCTCCAGCGCGGGATCAGTACGCAGGCAGGCGAACTCAGGCAACATCCAGGGAGCATAGAAGCGCGCCGTTTCTTTCAAGCTC
>DATEGM010000526.1:0-4655 GCA_035280085.1 Terriglobales bacterium | reverse complement strand
GACACCGGGCCCGCGCGCCCCCACAAACTGATGGCGGAAGCGCGCGTGGTGGATGGGCAACTGCTCTACCGTGGCGACCGCCTGCTGTAGATCATGCTTCAAAAAGCTCAACGCAGAGTTCGCAAAGGTTGCCGCTGAGCTCGGGGAGAAAGCACCACTGAAAACCTAAAGATCCAATCTCCGCGCCCTCTGCGTTAAGGTATTGAAGCTCAATCTTCAATCGTCAATGCTGCAAATGTGTTACCGTAGAAAACTCCGGCGTAAACAGTGGAAACCAGAGGCGTAGTGCGCGGCTGCATGATTGTCGGAACCGGAATTGATGTGGTGGAAGTGCCGCGAGTAGCGGCGGCCATCGAGCGCTTTGGGCGGCGCTTCCTGGAGCGGATTTTCACGGAAGGCGAAATCCGCTATTGCGAGGCTAAGGCCAACCGGGTAGAGCGGTATGCTGCCCGCTTTGCCGCCAAGGAAGCCGCCATGAAAGCGCTGGGCACCGGCTGGAACCGTGGAGTACGGTGGCGCGACATCGAAGTGCGCCGCCAGCCGGGAGGCCGTCCCACGCTGGCCTTCAACGGCAAGGCGGCCGAATTCGCCGCCGGGCTGGGGACAAAGAATGCCGCGCTTTCGCTTACCCACACCGCCTCTGAGGCCATTGCCCAGGTGATCCTCGAAGCTTGAACATAAGCTGAAAATGAGCGAACCCGCGGTTCTCCCCAAACCAGTGCAGGTCCAGCCGGCCACCGCCACCGCGCCTCTGGCAGGCGTGGCTCTGGTCAGCTTTGCCGCGCTGCTGCTGGAACTGTCCCTCACCCGTCTGTTTTCGGTGGTGCTCTTCTACCACTTCGCGTTTCTCGCTATTTCCATCGCGCTGCTGGGACTGGGCGCCGGCGGGGTATTGGCATACCTGCGCCAGGAATGGCTGGCTGCCCACGACGTGCGCAAAATCGGCGGCGTGCTCTGCCTGATCAATGCGGTGGCGGTCGTGGTCGCTCTGGAAGTGGTGCTCCACACCCGCGTGGCTTTGCAGCTCAGCAGCTACAACTTCAAGCGCCTCACCCTAATTTATGTGTTCTCAGCCGTGCCTTTCTTTTTCACCGGCCTGCTCTTTTCCGTAGCCTTTGCGCGTGAGACCCGCCGCATTCCCCAACTCTACGGCGCGGACCTGGCGGGCGGATCGCTCGCCTGCCTGGCGGTAGTGCCGCTGCTGAACTGGATCGGCGGCCCCAACACCGTGGTTTTTGCGGGCCTGGCGATGGCGCTGGCAGCTATTACCTGGTCTGCTTCCCGACGCGGGCGGCGCGCGGGCGTGGTTCTCGCCTTGCTCCTCGGGGCCCTCATCGCCGCCAACTACTCGGGACGGCTGATGGACATCATTTACGCCAAAGGCGTTCGCATCTCCGATTACGTCACCGTGGAGTACGTGCGCTGGAACGCCATTTCCCGCATTGAAGTGGACCGCAAGAAGGATGGCTCCAAGTGGGTGGTGATTGATGCCGACGCCAACAGCGCCATCATGAATTTCGATCCCAAGGTGTGGGAGCAGACGCCGCTGCACAAGGCCATGATGTCCACCGCTCCCTCAACCACCAACGTTCTGCGCCCGCACGGCAGCTACGCCATCATTGGCCCAGGCGGCGGGCCGGACGTGATGCGCGCACTGGCCAACGGCAGCTCTGACATCACCGGCATTGAAATCAATCCCATCATCATCAACAACGTGATGCGCGGCCGCTACGCCGACTACTCGCATCATCTCTACGATTTGCCCCAGGTCCACATCCACATCGCCGACGGCCGCTCCTGGGTACGCAACTCGCGCCAGAAGTACGACGTCATCCAGATGACGCTGGTGGATACCTGGGCCTCCACTGCCGCGGGCGCCTTCGCGCTGAGCGAAAATAACCTTTACACCGTGGAGGCGTTCAAGGAGTATTTCCAGCATCTGAAGCCGGACGGCATGATCGCCATCACGCGCTGGGAGTTTAAGCAGCCGCGCGAAGCGTTGCGCGTGCTCGCGGTCGCCATGCAGGCCTTGCACGAACTGGGCGTGTCCAACCTGGCGCGTAACTTCATCGTGGTCTCCGAGGGAGCGCTGAACGTGGACGGCCGCCCCGTCGTGGTGCTGGCCAAGAAGATTCCTTTCACTCCGGAAGAAGAGGCGGCGGTGCGCGCACACACGGCTGAGACCAGGCTGGTGGCGCAGTACCTGCCCTCCCAGCCCCAGGACAACGCCTTCGCCCAGCTCATTGCCAGTAACGACCCCTGGAGCTTTGCCCGCATTTACAAATTCAACGTGGCTCCGGTTACCGACAACGCGCCTTTTTTCTTTTTCACCTTGAAGACGCGGCAAATTCTCAGCAAGAGCCTGCTGGCCCGCGGAATTGACTGGAAGGTGAACCTGGGCGTGGTGGTGCTGGCCATGGTGCTGCTCATCTCCATTGCCGCCGTGCTGTTCTTCCTGGTGCTGCCGCTGGCGCTCCACGGCGGAGCCGGAGGCCGCACCCTGCAATTGCTCTACTTTATTGCCGTCGGTTTGGGCTACATCCTGGTGGAGATCACTTTTATCCAACGCTTTGTGCTCTTTCTGGGCAATCCCACCTATGCGCTCACGGTGGTCATCTTCCTGCTTATGCTTTCCAGCGGCGCCGGCAGCATGCTGTCGCGTAAATGGCTCTCGCGGCCCAGCCAGGTGAAAATACCTCTGGTTGTGATCGTAGCCGCACTGTTCGCGTATGTGGGTGTGCTGCATCACCTGCTGGGGTCGCTGGTAGGACTGCCCTTCTTCGTGAAGCTGCTGGTCAGCGCTCTGCTCCTCATCCCCGTGGGCTTTGCCATGGGCATGCCCTTCCCTACCGGGTTACGCTGGCTGGCCGGAGATAAAGTTGAAGCCGAAGATGCCACTATCGCCCCGGCAGATGGCGCTGCCTCCCAGGGCAACGCGGTGGAATGGGCCTGGGCTATGAACGCGGCTTCCAGCGTGCTGGGCTCAGTGCTGGCTATCGTAGTTGCCATTCAGGTGGGCCTGAACATTACTCTCACCTGCGGGGCTGTCGCCTATTTGCTGGCGCTGTTGCTGACCCTCACCTTCCGCCGCTCGCCGCTCTCCCGTGGAGCCTAGGTTCGGGCGTCTGTTATCATCGCCTAAATCCGAGTTATGACAGCAGTTATCACGCTCCCGGGCGCGCGCACAGGCCGTTGGCGTGTCAGCCGTGGGGCCACTACATAGATAATTCCAGTGCGAGGCGTAAAGCATCAGAATAGCTACTAGCTTTCAGGGGAGAAGGTGGCTAGCCAGAAGCAACTGAGATGGTCGGAACTGCGGGTCGGGCTGACGGTAATCTTCGCCAGCATCGTGCTGATCATCCTCATCTTTCTCATGACCGGCTCCACGGGCTTGTTCACTCACAAAATTAATCTCTACTCCTACTTCGACAACGCCTCCGGCCTGCGGGTGGGGGCGCCGGTGCGCCTGGAAGGCGTGGACATTGGCAATGTAAAGGCAATACGGGTGGTAGCCGGCCATGGCCTTACCCCAGTCCAGGTGGTCATGACGGTCAGCACGCGCTTTAAAGACGCGGTGCGCACCGACTCAACGGCCGTGCTCAGTACCCAGGGTGTGCTGGGCGAAACCTTTGTGGACATTGATAGCCGGGTGGCTCACGGTCCGCCCGCTCAGGATGGCGCCGTACTTCCCATCCAAGGGCGGCCAGACTTGCAGGACATGGTCCGCGCCAGCCAGACCACTCTGCAAAATATCCAGGCTCTTCTGGGCCGTGTGGACAACATCGTCTCCTTCGTGCAGAGCGGCCAGGGATCGGTGGGCAAACTGATCTATGACGAAAGCCTGTACAACCGCCTGAATTCCACCTTAGCAGAGTTTCAGAAGGTGGGTGCTGCCGTTACCCAGGGCCAGGGCAGCCTGGGCAAGCTGATAGTGAACGACGATCTTTATAACCGCGCCAATGCCAGCGTGGACAAACTCAACACCATTCTGGATCAGATTAATTCCGGCGAGGGTACGGTCGGCAAGTTCATTAAAGATCCTTCGCTCTACAACAACGCCAACGCAACCATCAACCAGGCCAACCAGCTTATGGCCGACGTGAACGCCGGCAAAGGGACACTGGGACTGGTGACCAAGGACCAGGCCTTTGCCGCCAAAGTGAACGACACCATCACCAAGCTGAACGAACTTTCCAACCGGCTGAATTCCGGCCAGGGCACGGTGGGCAAGCTGCTGCAGGACCCGACCATGTACAACAATACCAATCAGTTGCTGACGGAAACGCGCGACCTGATTGCCGCCATCCGCAAGAATCCCAAGAAGTACCTGACCATTCGCTTAAAATTTTTCTAGCTGTGGCCAACAGTATCTGTTTGCCACAGGTGATCTACTCCAAAGGTGATCTTTGTTCGCACAGGTGATTTATGTGGGCACAGGCGCCCCCGCCTGTGCGGGCGAGCGCAGTTCGCCAGGTCTGCCAGAACTGGAAACCGCAGAGGACGCCAAGGACGCTGAGGATTTACAGCCTCAGATTGCAACTGGGAGAGCTTCCAGGACTGCTCAAGTGGGGAATCAGTGCTGTCGCTTTTCTTTTCAAATTCCCTGCGTCTCAGCGTCCTCTGCGGTTTTGGTTCTCTTACCTTTGCACGAACAT
>DATEGM010000525.1:0-2184 GCA_035280085.1 Terriglobales bacterium | reverse complement strand
TCGGGCGTGCACGACATCTGCACCAGCCCGACGCGAAACTTCTGCGGCCTGTTTTCCGCCATGGGCAATAGCATAACAAACATCCTCCGCTACCCATCCCGGAGTTGTCGGGCGGAGCGCAGCAACGCGCTGCCAGTTTCCTTCTCTCCTGTTTTGTACTTAGGCGAAATTTCGTGTTGTCATCCTGAGCGCAGTGAAGGACCTGCTTTTCTTTAAAGCTAAAAGCATTGCTCGCCCATCATCAGCGGCGCACTGGGCAGCAGCAACGTCATGTGTTGACGCGGAACAACCCAACGATATAGCTTGCTCTTTCCCTTGTAGCAGGCGGAGGTGAACGTGAAGCACGGCAATCACATGGGTGGCGAAGGCATTGAACGCAAGCTGCACGATCCGGTAGCAGACCAGCTTACGCCTCTGGAGCCGCTCGACCTTGCCAGCGCCCGCTCGGTGGACGCGATGGTGCGCGCCATGAGCAAGACCGCCTTCACCGGACGCCAGCTGGGCGAGGCCGCCGACGTGCTGGAAGCCATGGCCCGCGACAAGGATTGCTTCGTGGTCATGACGCTGGCCGGCGCTATGACCGTAGCTAAGCAGGGCCTGATCATCACCGAACTGATTGACCGCGGCATTGTGAAGGCTATCGTCTCCACCGGAGCGCTGATGGCGCATGGTCTGGTCGAGGCCACTGGACGCGCCCACTTCCGCGTCAATCCCGATTTCAAGGACGAAGAACTGTACGAGGCCGGCTATAACCGCGTTTATGACACCATCGAGCCGGAGCAGAACCTGGACGACGTAGAGCGCGTGGTCTTCCGGGTGCTTCAGGGCTGGAACCCGGAGGAGGTGGTCTGCTCCTGGAAGCTGAACCGGGCCATCGGCAAGCACCTGCACGAAACGGTGGAAGAGCGCGGAATTCTGAAATCAGCTTACGAGAAGGACGTGCCGGTGTTCGTGCCCGCTTTTACCGATTCCGAGCTGGGCCTGGATTTTGCCCTCGACAACCGCATGCGCGCTCGGGAGAACAAGCCCAAGCTGCGCTACGATCCCTTTGAGGACCTGGAGCATTTTGCCGCCACCCTGCTGAAGCAGAAGCGGCTGGGCATCTTTACCATTGGCGGCGGGGTGCCGCGCAACTGGGCGCAGCAGTTTGGGCCGTTCATCGAGTTGCGGCGGCGCCGGGGTGGGGAAGATGTCCCGCTCAAGCGCTATCACTACGGCCTGCGCATCTGCCCGGAACCGGTGTATTGGGGTGGCCTCTCGGGCAGCCCCTACACGGAAGCCGTTTCCTGGGGCAAGTTCGTGCCCCCGGCCGAAGGCGGCAAGTTCGGAGAGGTTTTTGTGGACGCCACGGTAGGGCTGCCGCTGATTGTAGGCGCGGTGCTGGAGCGCCTGGACAAGCAAGCAGGCAAAGCGCAGCCGGAAAAGGCCGGGGCCGGCCGCAAGGCGCTCAGTCGAAAATAATGAAAATGGCTGCGGCGATCACCGTGGTCCACAGGCCGCGCTTGTCGCCCACCGCCGATTGCGTAACGTTGGCGGTACGCACAATCTTGTTGGAGATGCGGTAAATCTCCTTCTTTTCGTCCCAGGAACGGTCCGGGTCGAACTCCACATTCAGGGTGGTGGCCAGCATCTCCGCCGCCAGTTCCTCGGCGTAGTCGCCCGCAGCTTCTTCCTTCTCCCCAAAAGAATGGTGCTCGCTGAGGTAGCCGTAGGTGTTGCGGTCGGCGGGGATGGCCACGCCGATGCTCGCCGCCAGCAGTCGATGCGGCTCGCGGGTGGAATTCTCGGCCACGACCGCAAAGACCACTTCACCGTGGTGCAGATACTTCAGTCCCTGGGTGCGGGAAAGCAGCTTGCACTGGGGCGGGAAAATGGACGAAACGCGAACCAGGTTTTGCGAGGCGATGCCGGCGTCGCGCAGCGCCAGCTCAAAGGAGGTGAGACGTTCCCGGTGTTTCCCTACGCCCTTGGTAAAGAAAACCCGTTTGGGAACCATGCTTAGGGCCAATTCCGCAATCCTCCGCCGTGTGGAATGGTAAATTTTCCACAATCTAACACAGCACTAATTTGCGTGCGTGAAATTTTGGAGAAAAAATAAAGGCGAGAGCTGCTGCTCCCGCCCTGGTGAACTCTGGCTGCGGTCTAGCTGCCCTTGACCGAAGCTACCTGGATGGTGGTGCCTTC
>DATEGM010000524.1:0-6028 GCA_035280085.1 Terriglobales bacterium | reverse complement strand
TCCCTCCCGTCGAACTTCAGATTTTTCATGATCCCTTCGCTGGGAATGACAAAGGCAAGACCATCGCTCTCGTAGGGCTGGATCTGAAGCTCAAAGAGCGAGTTCACTGTTTCGCTTATGCTTTCCCATGTGCCGTCGAATCCTGGCCCACCTGCCGTTCGCTTGTACACGTAATACACGTTGAATTTCCATCCGTTGGGCTGGAAAAGGGTGAAATCGTCGTCGAGCGTTTTGCCGTCCTGCGAAAGCTTCCAGTTCGCGGTGAGGAGTACTTTGCCGTCGCTTTTACGGACCACTTTCCAGCTATTGGGTCCCTCGACAGTGACGCAGAAACTTGTCCCGAAAACTCCCGGCTGATCTGTCCCGTCAGCAACAATCGTCTCTGCGTAGTCTCCGCCTTCAAAGGCAAATGCATATTTATTTCCGCCGACCTTCTTAACTTTCATCTCGTCGGGAAGTCGGCTTTTCGAGCCATTGAGCTTCCACTTGCCAACAAACGGGTTATCAGCCGCGCTTAAAGAGGTCGCGATCAGGCATGTAACCAGCAGCATTTGCACAATATGCTTCAGCATTCTTCACTTCAGTTTTGTACAGCGTGGAACGCGATCAATAGACGATTGTTCCGGGATTTGGATAGCACCGTATCAGCGCACTTACATGACATTGCTGATCGGGTTTCATGGGGATTGGCAGGCCGGAACTCTGTAAGGTTGTTAAGCGTGGGGATCAGCCTGGACGGCTATAATCGCAGGGGCGGGCGAGCTTGCTCGAATTTCTTGATGACAATTGGAGGCGGCCATGACGGATGTCCCGAAGTGGAGTGCCAAAGGCGATTGGTTTGACGCCTGCAAATGCGGTATTCCTTGTCCTTGCTACTTCGCCCAACTGCCGACCTACGGTGACTGCGAAGGTGTTCTCGCCTGGCACATCCGCGAAGGGAACTATGGGGGCGTTCCGCTCGCAGGCCTGAATGTAATCGCGCTGGGCGCTTTCACCGGCAACATCTGGGTGGACGCCAGAGTAACCATGGGCGTCTTCATTGACGAGCGCGCGAATGAGAGTCAACGCACAGCGCTACAGATGATCTTTGGCGGTAAAGCTGGCGGGTGGCCCGCCCTCTTCGCCAATGTTATCGCTGAAGTGCGCGGGATCGAGTATGTCCCCATCGAATTTGAAGTGGCCGACGATCTGGCGTCTTGGCGAGCGGAGATTCCCGGAAGAGTAGTTGCCAATGCCGAGGCGCTCAGTGGCCCAACGAGCCTACCAGGAAAGCGCGTTCAGGTGCACAACCCCGCTGGCTCGGAAGTTGGGCCAGGGACCATCGCTACACAGGGCATCGCTACCGCCGATCGCGCGGAAGGCTTCGGCTTCAAATGGAATTGGCCGGGACGTTCCAGTAAGCATATGCGGTTCGATTGGTCGGGGCCTGACTCGGTGTGAGGCAGGCGATGCCACATATCAGGCATAGGCGGCTGAAGACCAAAAGGGGCCTAAAATTGGGTATGTTGCGAGCAAACTCCCCTTGGCCGTGACCTCAAAGCCACTCGGTGCGTAGGTACTTTGCGACGTTTCTGCGCTAGGGAGAAGCAGAACGAAGATCGAAGGTGGCCCAGGTTCGCGCCCCGCTTTTGGGCGCTAACCTGGGTCAGGCATCACTGCTTCCCTATCCAGCCGATGCTAGCGTTTTCCTATGCCATATGGTCTTAAACGGTTTCAGCAATCCGCACAATCTCACTTTGTGACGTTCACTTGTTACCATCGGCGGCGAGGGTTCGATTCGCCCGCCGTCTACGACCTCTTCGTCCAGGTGCTGGAGGAAATGCGCTGCCGCTTCGCCCTGTGCGTCTACGGATATGTGTAAGAAGGCATGTTGTCGCCAGCTACGGCGAGCGGAGCGGCGCTTTCAGCGATCGTTGCGTGTGCCATATCTCGTACAGGTACCCGTCCGGTCCACGGAAATAGGTCCACGCCTCTTTTTCGTCGCCAAATACTTCAGTCATGAACTCAATGCCCTTTGATTGCAATTCCTGTCTGGCAGCACGCACGTCTTCGACCTGGAAGCCAACCACCGGACAATTGTGAAATTGGTAGTAGCGACTCTCTGAGGCGAAGACCTCGAACAGTTGGCCCGACGGAAGCTCAAATTGCACGAACCCTTTACCTTCGTGAACGCACCGAAGTCCCAGGACGTCGGAGAAGAAGCGCGAGGACGAGTTCAAATCGCTGGTTCGCACGCCGGCCCACGTGTACCCAAGCACATGCACTGGCATCCCCTCCTCGGTCGCGCAGTTGCTCCCAAATGACAGAGTGGTGCATCAGAATACCATTTGCTTCCGAGTGAACATCGCAGCCACGGAGGGTGACTATGTCAGAGGCTACTAACCGACCGCAGGTAAACGGAATCCTTGAAACCTCGTTGTACGTCGCACGTCCGACACGATCGGTTGAGTTCTATCGCCGTGTTTTCGGCTTCGAGCTAATTGATCTGGATCAGAACGGCGTCACCGATGAGACGCGACTGTGTCCGATGCGTGCCGGTGATCGCAGTGTACTCCTGCTGTTCAAGCAAGATGGCACAGCCGACACCAACGCGACGGGTGCGATCCACGTCGCCTTCGGCATTTCCCGATCGCAACTGCCGGCATGGGAAGCGTGGCTGTCGCAGCAGGGGATTGCGATTGAGTTAAAAAAGACCTGGAAATATGGCGGAGAAGCGCTTTACTTCCGCGACCCCGATGGTCATCTGCTGGAGGTGGTCACACCGGGTGTATGGAGCATCTATTGAAGTACTCCCTGGCTGTTGAAAAGTCGCCTCCTCACTTTTCGTGGACATGGGGCTGAAGATTGTGCTGGTGCTGTTCTTTTCGGCTGCTGGAGGCGACGCTTGCCGCCATTTCGCCCCTTGGAAATTTATTACCCCTTAACTTGTGCACAGGCGGGTTTGGAGTACAATGCCCGGATTCTTAAGCTGTGGGATGGGGAACGGTATGGCGGAGAAGAAGTCCGATCGCCGCGCGCGGCAGCGTTTTCCTGTGCATGTTCCGGTCTCGCTGAAAGCAGACCGTGGAGGCCTTCCGGAATCTACCGAGACTCGCGATCTGAGCACCGCGGGCGTGTTCGTCTACAGCAATTCGCGCATGCAGGAGGGCAGCGAACTCGAGCTGATTCTGGTGCTGCCTCCGGAGATCACTTTCTCCGACCGCCGCTGGGTGTGCTGCCAGGCCTCGGTGGTGCGGGTGGAGGAAAATGCCAGCCAGGGTAAACATGGCGTGGCCGCGGTGATCAAGCGCTTCGATGTTCTGCCGGAGATCTAAGGAGCCGCCTCCAGAGACCCACCCCATGGTCTGAGCTCACTGTGAATCCGCCAGCCCCTTCCTCCAATGTTGTCTCGCTGCTGGGAATTCCCTTCGATGAAAATTCCTCGTATTTGCGCGGGACCGCCCAGGCCCCGCCCCGCATCGTGGAGGCCTTCTTTTGCGATTCCTCCAACCTGTGGACGGAGAATGGCACAGACCTCGAGGGCAAGGTTCACGACTCCGGCAGCTTGCAGCTTCCCTCCGGCACGCCTGAGGCGTTTGCCGCCATTGGGCGGGGCGTAGCAGAGCAACTGCGCGGGGATGCGCGGCTTATTGTGCTGGGCGGCGACCACTCCATCACTTATCCGGTGATCAAGGCTTTTGCCGCGAAGTTTCCCAATTTGGGAATCATGCACTTCGATGCTCACCCCGACCTCTATGACGAACTGGACGGAAACCGCTTTTCCCACGCCTGCCCCTTCGCCCGCGTGATGGAGGAAAAGCTGGCGCGACGGATGGTGCAGGCCGGCATTCGTACGATGAGCGGTCACCAGCGGGAGCAGGCGCGGCGCTTTGGCGTCGAGTCGCTGGAAATGAAGGACTTAACGCGCTGGCCGAAGCTGGAATTCAGCGGGCCCGTCTATGTTTCGTTCGATATAGACGTGCTCGATCCCGCCTTTGCCCCGGGGGTATCGCATTGGGAGCCGGGTGGCATGTCGGTGCGCCAGGCATTGGATGTGCTGCAATCGTTGCAAGGACGGATTGTCGGGGCAGACGTGGTGGAATACAACCCGGCGCGGGACGCCTCCGGCCGCACGGCCATGGTCTGCGCCAAGGTTCTCAAGGAGATAGCCTCCCGGATGTTGGGGGAATAGCCGGCCTGATTTCCCATTTTTGTCCTAGATTCTTGCCAAATTAGGACATCAACTGCAAAAAACTTCACTTTTAGATAAGGTGTTCGCGTGTTTTGCGCACAGATTTGATGCGGGGCCAGTGTGCCCGCACCCTCCGTTATTTACGACCTCGAAATGCCGAATCGGAAGTGGGATTGTTGGGAGGATTTCCATCGCTTTCATTAGCTTGCAAGGCTAGCAACGGTCTGCAACGGGAACCGGCAGGAGCAGAGCGAGGTGATTACGAGAGGGTTTGGCAGGTGACTTAGGTACCGTTGCACCAGCTTTGGTGCGGCGATTGCAAAACCATTAGTGCCCGGCATCGGGCTCGGAAAAGACTCACTTGGAAGGGGCAGGACGGTGTGGATCAGTAAGTTACGCTGGGGCGTGCTGCGGCTGGTAACGCCGGTAGGGCCACGCTACGTGAGGCCCGCATTTTGGGAGCGGGTCTATCTGCTCTGGGTATTCCGCAACTTCAGTGTGCTGCCGCAAAACGTGCTGAGCCGGCGGGCGCACACCCTGATGGAAAACCTCTGCATGCGGCAGCACAGCGAATCGCATGGCTTCCTTTATGCCATTACCGACCAGCCGGTAATCGGCACCGTGGAACGCGTGCCGCAGTTTGGGCTCGAGGAATCCGAAGCAGGCGCCGCTAAGGCAATGGCCGCCGCAGCCGGGCTCTCGCGCCGAAGTTTCTAGAAACGATCTCCTGCGTAATTTGAGATGCCCTCAGGGGCTGAAGCCCCGCGATTTACTCGGCCCTGGACGGCGTGCTGAAGCCACGCCCTTTCAAAACGGACCTATCAAATGGTCCTGGCTGAAATCACTCATAGTCCTGGCTGAAATCACCCATTCTCACTGAACCGTAAGTTGCACCGCCGTGGAACTGTCCATTGCGCCGGCGCGTGCGTGGATCAGGATGGTGTAGCCGCCCGCAGGGGTAGTAGTCCCCGCAACTGGCGCGGCGGGAGTTGGTGGAGGGCTGCTGCTGCTGTTCGTGGTGGCGCCGCTGCAGGCCAGCAGAATTGCCATAAGAATGAGCGCGGCCAGCAGACTGGCGCGTTTCTTCATAGCAGCCTCGCTCGGGAGGAGCACAAGAGCCAATGGCAGCCACAGGCCATAGAGCGCCAGCTTTCCGGGCGCGATTCTTATCCAGGCTGAAGCGCCTGCAGTGGTTGTGATGGTCAGATTGGCAGTGACGGTGCTTTCGGCCGCGACCGCCGTTTGCGGCGAAAAGGAGCAACTGGCGCCACGAGGCAAGTTACCGCAGGAAAAAGAGATGGTCTGCCCCGCGACAGATTTCACTGGAGCAAAGGACAGAGTGTAGGAAGCGCTCTGCCCGGAGCTGATGGTTGCCTGCGACGGCAAGGCGATTAGCGAACCAGCGGGGGCGCGCGCAGACTCAGCTGTCCGCTCCGCGAGGCCAAATACCGTATTTGTGGGTGTTCCGGTATTGAACTTGAACAACTGATTGCCGGAAGTGAGATCAAAGCGGATGACATCCGAGGTGCAGTAATCCGCCGCCCAGAAGGAAGAGCCATCACTATCCAGAGCCAAAGAGGCCCAGCATTTCTCGCCGGAGGCAACGTAGGTTGAGATAGTGCGCCCGGCTGAGTCGAGGCGCACGATATTGTCTAAATTGGCCACCAGGACGCCACCATCCGGCAGAGCCCGCAGCGCCAGGCCTTCCTTCAAAGAGGATGAAAAGGGAGGGAGCTGATTTTTGTTGCAAGCGTCAAAGCGAAGCACAGAAGGTCCCTGGGAGGTGTAGAAGATGGTGCAACCGTCGGGAGCAAGATCAATCCAATCGCTCCCCTCCGCCTCCGTGGCCACGGTGTA
>DATEGM010000523.1:0-5079 GCA_035280085.1 Terriglobales bacterium | reverse complement strand
CGGATACAAGGCGATGGTCTTGATGACGTCGAACGCTTCCAGCGCATCGGCGGGCAGGTCGCAGAAAACCCGGTCCGGCCGCAGGGAGCAATCAAAGCAGCTCAGTTGGATGGCGCTCTCCATAGGCTTGTGATAGCTCTTCGGAGGGAACAGGAGCAGTGATTAGAGTCACCCTTCGCCGTGACCCTTGGCACACACAGTGGGGCTTAGGCGCCCGCCATCAGCTTCAGAGCAGCCTTGTTGCGGATGAGCAGGGTGGAGCCTTTGGACTGGATGATCTGCCGCTTTTTTAGTTCCGCGAACAACCGGGTCACCGTCTCGCGCGAGGTGCCGATCATCTGCGCGATTTCTTCGTGCGTGAGCGCCAGCTTCAGCCGTGGTTCCAGCTTTGTCGCTTCCCCGTTGCGGCCGCTCCACTCCAGCAGCAGCTTGGCCAATTTCTCGGCCGCGGAATGAGAAAGCCCGAGCGAGCGCACTTCATGGCAGGCATTGTTGTATTTTTCGCTCAGTTGTTCCGCCACCCGGAAGCAGGCGTCTCCGTGCTCCTTCAGAAAGCGCAGAAAATCTTCGCGCTTCACGAAGTTGACCTGGCAGGGGTCAATGGTTTCCGCGGTCAGCTCATAAGGCTTGCCTGAAACGGTGGCGCTCAGCCCCAGCACTTCCCCGGGTTCTGCGATTTTGAGGATCAGCGTCTTGCCATCTGTGGAGCAGATGGACATCTTCACCCGGCCCTTGCAGAGCACAAAAATGCCGCGCGGGCTCTGCCCCTCGACAAACAGGACTGCGCCCTTGGGATAGGCGGTGGCATACTTGATGTTCTCGAAAGCCTGCAGAGCGGAATTGGGCAGGTCACAGAAGATGCGCTCCGCGCGCAACTTGCAGGTTAAACAGCTTTCCACTATTTCCAACCCGTATGGTGAGAGCACCTCACACCCCCCTGTGACCAGTTGTCCCGCGGTCGGGTTTGGTAGAATCCCCCTCTGCTGTTCAGCGTGCTTTGGCGTCTGTACCTTGCTCCCCGTCTCGTACCCCGGAACCACGCTGATTTAGCGGCCCTGGCCCAGACTGGCACAAAAGTAGTGTCGCCCCCGGCGTTACGTCTGGCTGTGATGCCCCCCACACCCCGATGTGACAAGCATCACACCCGGCTTCCACCCTGCCCGGCCTTTCCCTTGGCCGCACCCCCGGCCGTGACCGCCGTCACCTCCCCCCGCTCGCGGGGGGAATCCGGCTGGGGACTACCTTCCGCCTCTGCCGCGCCCTAGCATGGAATGGGGGCCAGGAGGGTATTCCGCCGGGAGGGCGAATTATGTTTCGCCGCGCGTTTACCACGGTTTTCGGCCTCTGCATTCCCTGCCGGCATCGCCGGCACAACGTAGTTGGGCGCAAGCTCACAGCCGGTGTGCAGGAGATTTATCTGGTGTGCGCCCGCTGTGGCAAGCGGGTCAGCCCCGGCGTGCAGTTCGGCCCCGGCAGCTTCAGGCTGGCGCAGCATTCGCCGTCGGCGCCGGAACTTGCAACAGTGAATTGGCTCCTGGAGTAGGCGGGTTAGTGCTGTCGCTGAAGGTTTTCTATCGCAAAACTCATGCGCGACGTATATCAGGTTCTGTACCGCAAAGAACGGCAACTGGAGCAGCTTCGCAGAGAAGTGGAAGTGCTGAAGGTGGTCATCCCCTTGCTTGTGGATGCCGCCGACGTTCCCGCCATGCCGGTGGCCGGCGTAACTGTAATTCCCTTTGAGCGGGCTGTTCGTGCTGCGTCCCAACGCTTCCCTGCGCCGCTCAGAGACTAAGAGTTTCAGGCGTCGTGTCGCGTGCGCCCTCGCCCGCGACGGCCTCGCGCAGCAGGGCGTCGTGCTGAACCGCTTCAGCGGTAAAGCATCTCGCGTGTACTCCCGATTCCCTGTTGCTGGTCAAGTGCTTAATGATTGTCATCCTGAGGCAGCACGAGCCGCGCTTGCGCGGTGAGTGCAACGAAGGACCTGCTTCTTCTTCACCCGGCGAAAAGCTGTGTGTTGCCGCCCTCGCCCGCCACACACTTCGCGCGGCAAGGCGTCGTGGGACACAATCCTAGCGGGGTTTCCCAACCACGCGGCGAGCGCCATTGTTATCGGCCTCGGCCTCGCTCTCTTCGCTCAGCAGGGGAGCGGCCACGCGCAGCGCTTCTACTTCCATTTGCACCTGGCGTAGCTGGGCTTCTTTTTCTCTCAAAACCTCATACACATTTTTCATGATTGCTGGTCCTCGCAGGAAATTCGGAGTGGTGGATGAATGAAGGCATCTTAGCTGCCTTGCACCAGCAAGTAAAGACTCTTCCTCGCAGCCCGCTCTGCGCATCGCTACTTCTTCCAGCTCTACGCCCTGAATGCCGCGCTCAACCTGCCCGCGGGCGCATCCCGGCAGGATCTGGAAGCGGCCATGCGCGGCGACGTGATCGCCCAGGCCGAACTCATGGGCAAGTTCTCCCGTTAGAATGCAGCGCCGGATGAGATGAGAAGACGCCGGCGGGAAGCCGCCAGGAGCAGGGCAGGGGAAGAAAAACTCAGCCGGTCCGGAGGACGGGTCTTCCGGACCGGCGCAGGGTGAGTAATGGGGAAATGCTTGCCGGACGCCCCAAGCTTGACCGGCAACAGCAGGTTCCCCGTACGATGTCCGGGCTCAGCAGCGCCCCCAGGAGGGCGCGCGAGCGCGCGGGCCACCCCCGTCCCATGTGAAAAACTCGCGAATTCAACTGCCTCACGGCAACGAGCACCGGCCAGCCCGCAAAGGGCTAAGCAGATGTCAACGGAACGCGAACACAGGGACGCAGGATGGCAGGGCTAGCAAAGAAGTGCGCAGAGCAGAGCCAGCAAAGAGCGGGAACGCAGAGGTTGCTGCGGTTCGAGATCGGCGGCAATGGCGGGATGAGCCCGCCGGATGCGAGGCGCAGCGCTGGGCGCGTTGGCGGCAGCACGCAGTCCGGTGAGCGCGGAGCGGCAGCCCAGAACCACAACCGAAGTGGCCTGGTTGACGGGGGTATCCGCCTCATTGAAGGCGGTTTGCGGCAGGTCTATGCGGGGCACGGCCAAAGCCAGCGCCAGCAGAACCAATTCCCCTAGCAGTATTGCCCAGCGAAACAGCCGCATTTTTCGGCCCTCAAACCCACTCCGAAGGCACATTACCCGGTTGGCTGGCGGCTGTCAACCCGAGGTTTGCGGTGAAAAACGGGGTGGGACACTGCCGCGATCTAAAGCCGGCAAGTGGGTTAGCCGGCCGCGGGTTTCGAATCCACAAAATTGTGATTGTACTGTTAACAATCGCTGCGCCGGTGGCGTATAGTGCCGCTAACTCACCCGGGCGTGGTTCAGACCTGAAGCAGCCAAATCCACGAACAAGCAGGCCGGTGGAGGTCTTGCAATGGATAGAAAGTACAAGCAGCGCGGCTACATGGACCGCGGTGGCACGGACGACAAGAGGGAGAGCCGGGAGCAGGAACGCCCGCGCAACGTGCTGGGAGGACCGCGCACGGTTCTGATGCCGGGCACGCGTGAGGTGTCGCGCTGCGCTCAGTGCGGGGCGCTGATCCAAAGCCTGGCTGAGCCCGCGGTCCAGTGCGGCAAATGCGGCGCCGCGCTGCATTCCTGCAAGCAGTGCACGTACTTCGATCCGGGCAGCCGCTTTGAATGCCGCCAGCCCATCCCTGAACGTATTGCGCGCAAGGACGCAGCCAATAATTGCACCTTCTTCGCCATGAAAGTCACGGTCGAGAAGGAGACCACCAGCGGGGGCGTGCGGGCCGACGATGCGCGCCGCGCCTTCGAGAACCTGTTCAAGAAGTAGGCGGTATCGCTGTTGCGAATGGCCCCTCCTGAGTCTTCCAGCATCCGCGCGTTCTCCAGCGCAGCAGCCATCATTCCGTGCACGTTCTTTCCAGAGTAGGGCAGTAACAGGCTGCGGCAGGTCTTTTCAGCGCGACATCCGGGAGAGGCGCCGGCGGTAGCGGTCCACGGTGACCAGTCCTGCCACCCAGAAGGCAGCAGCGGCATAGCCGGCGATGACGTCGGTGGGCCAGTGCACGCCCAGGTAGACGCGGGAGAAGCCGATGGCCCCCACCAGCAAGGCCGCGAAAACCCAGATCAGAATACGAACTGGAAGGTTGCGCATGCGCGCCGTCAGCAAGCCGGCGAGCACCATGTAGAAGCAGAAGGAACCCAGCGCATGGCCGCTGGGAAAGCTGTAGCTGCCCGGATCAGGAATGAAGTAGGGGACGGGCCGTGCGCGGTGAAACAAATCCTTTAAAGTGACGTCGAGGCCGACGGCGCCCACCATGGCCGTGGCCAGCCAGATGGCGGCGTAGCGCCAGCGGACGTAGAGGAAGATGGCTACTAGCGCCACGAACAGGGCGCTCAGAAACACGGGAGAACCGACATCGCTGAGCGCTTCCATGGCCAGGGTCAGAGTAGGATTGGCGTAACCATGCACAATCGAGCGAATGTGCAGGTCAAAGTTCGTGAACTCGCCCTCAAACACCTCGCGCGCCACCCAGGAGAAGAACAGGAGCGCGAGAACAGAAACAGCAAGGCTGCCCAGCAGCAAAGCGCCCAGAGCGGGGCGGGCTTGCTGGAGGGGGGATTCGGACCTGGCGGATTCGTGGGGCAAGACGCAGGGAAGTATAGCGCCGGCAGGTGGCGGCGTAAGCAGCCGGGTGGCGTAGCACCGACGTGCGTTGCCACCAATTCAACTCCTTCTGTGCTGGGCGGCGGCACGCCGTGGCAGGCATTACACTGGTAGCAGTGGACGTCATCTACGGCATTAACGCGGTGGGCGAGGCGCTGAAATCGCGTGGCCGCGGTTTTGAATACGTGGGCGTGGCGCGGGAGCGGCACGATCACCGCGTGCAGCGCATTATTGACGAGTGCCGCCGGGTGGGGGTAGCGGTGCGCTTTGTGACCCGCCAGGATATTGACCGGCTGGCGGGGACGGCTTCCCACCAGGGCGTGGTGGCGGTTACTTCGGCCAAGACTTACGCCGAAGTGGAGGAAATTTTGGGGCGGCGGCGCGGCGAGCATGCCCTGGTGGTGGTTCTGGATGGCGTGGAAGA
>DATEGM010000522.1:0-3723 GCA_035280085.1 Terriglobales bacterium | reverse complement strand
CTTCCAGGAGCTCAGGGGTGAGTTCCTCGTCCTCCTGCATCAGGGTGGCGGCGAGCAGCCGTTGGTCGGCCTCGGGCAGAGGCAGGGAGAGGGGATCGGCACCCGTCTCCGCCAAGTCAGCCTGCAGCAGGGCATCGAGCAGCCCTTCGGTTGCCAAGCCGTCGTGCAAACGTTCGTTCCCCAGGGCGAACTGCGCCTGGCGGGCAGGGTCAAATTCCTCATCTACCCCGTCACGAGCCGAAATTCGGCTTTCTTCCCCCTGTACCTGGCTGGCCGACGCCAGGGCGCGTATGAGGATGCGCTCCGCCTGCGTGACCTGCGCCTCCGCCGGAGCCTTGATCTGCGCCGCCGAGCGCTTGGTCGCGGCGTGGCGCAACTCCTGGCTGAGGACAGCGGAGTCTATGCCCAGCTTCTGGGCGATCTCGCGTGCCAACTCATCCCGCACAATACGGCTGGGCACCCGCTGCACATGAGGCAGCAGAAAGTTGACGGCTTTGACCTTGCCTTCCGGGCTGCGCACCGGGAACTGGGTGCGGGCGCGCTCAATCAGGTAGTCGAAGTACTTCTGGGCGTTCTTAAGGGCCTGGGCATAAGCCTCTGTGCCTTTCCGACGCACAAACAGATCTGGGTCGAAACCGGCCTCCAGGGTCAGCACCTTGATCTGAAACTCCTCGGAGACCAGCAAGCCGAGGGTGCGCTCGGTGGCATTGGCCCCGGCGGTATCGGGGTCAAAATTGACCACCACGTTCTTGCTGAATCGGCCCAGCAGCTTGGCATGGAGTTCTGTAAAGGCTGTCCCCGAACTCGCAACTACGTTGTGAAAGCCTGCCGCGAACACCGAAATGCAGTCCATCTGGCCTTCCACCAGGATGGCGTAGTCGAGCTTGCGAATGGCTTCCTTGGCCATGTCTAAGTTAAACAAAACGCGAGATTTGGAATAGATTGCCGTTTCCGGCGAGTTCAGGTACTTAGGCCCTGCCTTCTCGTCGGTGGAGAGGGTGCGCCCGGTAAAGGCAATCACCCGTCCCGACTCGTTGGCGATGGGGAACATGATGCGATTGCGAAATTTCGCATAGAGTGCGGACGGTTTCGTAGCGGCTGTCGGTCCTCTGCCTTCGGCTTTCGGTTCGACGGAGTCCGTGGCCGAGAGCCGAGCGCCGAGAGCCGAGGGCTGCTCTTGCTCTTTCCACGAAAAAAGGCCGCTGGCCCGCATCGCCTCCTCATCGAAGTCCCTACCCAGGACATCGCGCAAAATGAAGCCTCTTTCCGGGGCAAAGCCGATGCGAAAGCGGGCAATCATCTCCTGGTTGAGGCCGCGGCCCGCCAGGTATTCCCGGGCGTGCGCGGCTTCTGGGCGGCGCAACTGCTCGCGGAAGAAGTCGGTGGCGCGCTCGTGCATTTCCAGGAGCTTGCCCCGGATTCTCGCCTCTTCCGCCTCGGCGGGGCTGCTGTACGACATTTTGGGCAGGGGAATGCCGACTTTCTGGGCTACAACCCGCACCGCCTCGGGAAAGGTGATGTTCTCAATCTTCTGCACGAAGCTGAACACATCGCCGGAGGCGCCGCAGCCAAAGCAGTGGTAGAACTGGCGGGTCGCGTGAACCGAAAACGAAGGGGTTTTTTCCTGGTGGAAGGGGCAAAGGCCAGCATAGTTCTGCGCCCCGGCCTTCTTCAGCCGCACGTACTCGCCCACAATGCGGATGATGTCCGCCTGCTGCTTGACCGTATATGCGAAATCGCCGGGGTTGGCCATGGGAGAGGGGTGCTGAACTGCGGCTCTGCCATTTCAGAACAAGAAGCCCAAACTGCCAATAGCCGGCTAGTTACCTCGGGTGCGAATCGTAGGAAATCCGTAGGAAGGCATGTTGGAAACTAAATTACTTGTGGAAATCGCTCGCCGAGACTCGACAGTTACTCCATGAGCGTCACGGGCTATACCGGTCTCGGAGAGACCGGATGAAAGTAGCCCGCCAGTTTACTGGCGGGTTCTGTCGCAAATCAGGCGCGAGTCCCGTCAGGGACGACTGAACGGTTCTAGTTCTGTGAGACGTTCAGCCGTCCCTACGGGACTTTGAAATCCTGTCACCCTTTACCCGCCACTGAAGTGGCGGGCTACTCTCATGTCTGCGAAGAATTCCCGGAAGGCAGCAAGATCTGTCGCGACGCCGGGTCCTTCCACTCGGATGCGCTCTGTATGGCGCATCCTCGGTCAGGATGACAGGGATGAAGGGCTGTGGCTCATGAAAATGGGTATCAGCGAAGTCGCCGCCCAAAAAATACAATAAACAATTACAGCCTCAGCGCTCTTGGCGTCTTGGTGGTGAAAAATCGAGTTGTGACCCGGCGTCTCGGCGGTGAAATCCACATTGCTTTCGCCGAATGTTCGTCTTACACTCGCGGCCAGAGTGTCTCTCACTGAAAATCCAGAAGATCTGAAGCAGCGGCTGGTGTCGGCGGCAGCGGTGGAGGACGACAGCTCCTTTGAGCTGAAGCTGCGGCCCAGGCGCCTGCCGGAGTTTATTGGACAGAGGAAGGTCAAGGAGAACCTCGCCGTGGCCATCGAAGCGGCCAAGTCGCGGGGTGACGCCCTGGACCACGTGCTGCTTTATGGTCCGCCGGGGCTGGGGAAGACCACGCTGGCCACCATCATCGCCAACGAGCTCGGGGTAGCCTTCCAGCAGACTTCCGGGCCGGCGCTGCAAATCAAAGGCGACCTGACAGCCATCCTCACCAACCTGCAGAACCGGCAGGTGCTGTTCATTGACGAAATTCACCGTTTACAGGCGCAGCTCGAGGAACTGCTCTACTCGGCGCTGGAGGATTACAAGCTGGACATCATCATCGGGCAGGGCCCCTCGGCGCGCACCCACACCATGGACGTGAAGCCCTTCACCTTCATCGGCGCGACCACGAGGGCAGGCCTGCTCTCTTCGCCCTTGCGCTCCCGCTTCGGAATCGTGCTGCGGCTGGAGTTTTACAGGGACGCGGAACTGAAGATCATCGTGCAGCGCTCGGCGGAAATCCTGGGCGTAGAGATTGACGACGCCGGCGCCAATGAGATTGCCAGCCGGGCGCGGGGCACGCCGCGCATTGCCAACCGCCTGCTGCGGCGGGTGCGCGACTTCGCGCAGGTGCGCGGCGGGGGGAGTATTGATTTGCCGACTGCACAAAAAGCGCTGCATATGCTGGAAGTGGACCAGCACGGCTTCGACGAAATTGACCGCAAGCTGCTGCTTACTATCATTGAGAAGTACCAGGGCGGCCCGGTAGGCGTGAACACGCTGGCCGCGGCGCTGGCCGAGGAACCGGATGCGATTGAGGAAATCTACGAGCCCTTCCTGATCCAAATCGGGTTTCTGAACCGCACCCCGCGAGGGCGTACCGTGACCCGGCTGGCCTACGAGCACTTTGGCATTTCGCCGACACGCCGGCAGAGTTCGCTGTTTTGAAGTAGTTGGTAGCTGGCAGTTGGCGGCGAAGCTCAACTGCCAACCAGAAACCGCTATCTACCAACTGCTCCCGCCGCAAGAATCCCGCCCAGCGCCGTTCTGCATTCAAGAATCTGGCTGACCACTTCCGCGATTAGAGGGACATGCTGGTACAATGCCACCGCACTTTGCTCGCTAACCTGAAGAACGACGCCAGCTAACCATTGCTCTGGCGCCACGCCGCTGGTCTGAGCCAACACAGGGCCGGGCGCCGCCAACAGGAGAGTTCTGCCTC
>DATEGM010000521.1:0-4551 GCA_035280085.1 Terriglobales bacterium | reverse complement strand
GTCTGCGGCTATTCCTCTCACTCCGCTCAAAAAGAGCTGGCCGAAGATGGGCTTGTGGGTCGCAGCCGCTATGGCTGCATGCATCGCGGTCGGCCTAGCCGTTTGGATTCTCAAGCCCGCGCCTCCCAAGCCGGTAGTGCGCTTTGTGATGTCTCTGCCAGCCGGACAGGTTCTGCAGACGGGCCGGCCCGCAATTGCGGTTTCGCCGGATGGAACTCGTCTGGTTTACGCGGCCGGCCCAAGCACAATCACGACTCAGTTGTATGTGCGGTCGATGGACGGGCTGGAGGCTCGGCCCATTGCGGGAACCGAAGGTGGCAACACTCCTTTCTTTTCGCCGGATGGTCAATGGGTCGGGTTTACTGCGAGCGCCACACTGAAGAAGGTCCCATTAAGCGGAGGAGTGCCGGTCACTCTGGCAAGCGATGTCAGTCAGGGGGGCACTTTCGGCGCCAACTGGAGCAGCAATGGGAGGATTGCCTTCGCGCCTCAAACGTCCAGCCCTATCCTGCAAATTTCGGAGAGCGGCGGCCATCCGGAACCGCTAACTCATCTTGAGGCAGGAGAAGGGGGCAACATTGCACCGCTGTTCTTGCCTGGGAATAAGGCTCTGATATTTCTTCACTCCCCCGCCTTCAGCACTACGACCACGAATGCTACAGTCGCCGCACAGATCTTGGCGACCGGTGAGCGGCGGGACCTGCTGCAGGTGCAGGCGCAAACGCTTGTAAGCTATGCACCGACTGGACACTTGCTTTATAACCAAGGCACCAACTTGATGGCCGTGCCCTTTGATGCCCAGCGGCTGACGATTACTGGCGCTGCCGTCCCTGTAGTCGAGGGTGTGGCGCCGCTGCAATTTAGCATTTCGTCCACCGGTTCACTCGTTTATGTTCCGGGTTCTGTTTCGACACGGCAGTTGAAATTCGTGTGGGTGGATCGGAAGGGGACAGAACAGATTGTGCCTGCGCCTCCTCATAATTACGTCTTGCCCAGGATTTCTCCCGACGGGAAACGCATAGCTGCTGGAATTGAAGAGGCGGACGGCCAAATCTGGATCTACGATCTCGGCCGAGACACCCTGACCCGCCTGACCTTCGATGGAAATGTCAATGTGGATCCCATCTGGACACCCGATGGCAAGAAGATCGTCTTCAAGGGAAACCAGAGCCGCCTTTTCTGGCAACCGGCGGACGGCAGCGGGCCCGCGGAAGAATTAACGAAAAGCGAACTTACCAGGAACAATGCTCCTGGTTCCTTCTCTCCGGATGGACAAGTACTCGTTTTCATGGGAAACAATCCCACCTTCGACATATTTACTTTGGCCCTCAGAGAGGGCAAGCTGCAGCCGTTCCTCACCACAGCATCGAACGAAACGGCGCCCCGGTTTTCGCCCGATGGCCACTTCATCGCCTACGCTTCGGACGAGTCGGGGCGTTTCGAAATCTATGTGCGACCTTATCCGGGACCCGGCGGAAAATGGCAGATCTCGACTGAAGGCGGCACGGAGCCCGTTTGGAATCCAAAAGGGCGGGAGTTGTTTTACCGCAACGGAAACAAGATGATGGCGGTTGATGTCAGCACGCAGGGCACATTTTCCGCCGGCAAGCCGACGATGCTCTTCCAGGGACCGTATGTGCTCAGCCCAAGATCATTTCAAGATTATGACGCTTCGCCGGACGCGCAGCGCTTTCTAATGCTTAAGGACACCGGGCAGGCGCAGTCAGCCCAGCAGATCAACGTCGTGCTCAACTGGTTTGAGGAATTGAAGCGCCGCGTTCCCGCAGGGAATAAGTAATGCCGCTGACGGCTGGCACCCATCTCGGATCTTACAAAGTCTTGGCGCCGATCGGTGCGGGCGGGATGGGGGAAGTGTATCAGGCGCACGACACAAAGCTCGGGCGCGACGTAGCTATCAAAGTCCTGCCAGAAGCATTCGCGCACGATTCCGAGAGACTGGCTCGCTTTCAGCGCGAGGCGAAGATGCTGGCCTCGCTAAACCATCCCAACATCGCCGCGATCTATGGGCTGGAACAATCGAACGCCACACACTACCTAGTGATGGAGTTGGTTTCCGGAGAGACGCTGGCAGACCGTATCAAGCGAGACCGGGCAATTCCAGTTGAAGAAGCGTTGGGGCTAGCGAAGCAGATTGCGGAGGCGCTGGAAGCGGCCCATGAGAAAGGCATCATTCATCGCGATCTCAAGCCTGCCAACGTGAAGGTGACGCCAGAAGGCAAGGTCAAGGTTTTGGACTTCGGCTTGGCGAAGGCATTCGCGGGCGATGCGGCGACCAGCGATGCTTCCGACTCGCCAACGCTGAGCAGGGCCGCCACGATGCAGGGCATGATCCTCGGCACAGCGGCGTACATGTCGCCCGAGCAAGCTCGCGGCAAAGAAGTAGACAAACGAACAGATATTTGGGCCTTTGGCTGTGTGCTCTATGAACTGCTGACCGGAAAGCAAGCGTTTGACGGCGAAGACATAACAGAAATACTCGCTGCCGTGGTGAAGACCGAACCGGACTGGCAGGCATTGCCCGCAACGACGGCCTTGCAAATTCGCAATTTGCTGCGCCGCTGCCTGCAAAAGGACAAGACGCTACGCCTGCAGGCCGCAGGGGATGTGCGCCTCGAAATTCAGGAGGCTTTAACTGCTCCCGCTCAAGAGGAGGTAACTGCAACTAGGCATGGAAGGAGCTGGCGGCAAGTAGCGATGTTTGCAATTGCGGCTTCAGCGTTCCTCGCCATCGGCGGTATCGCCGTTTGGAATCTAAAGCCGACTCCCGCTCCGCAGAGACCCGTCACTCGCTTCACGATATCTCTGCCAGCAGGCCAACGCCTGGCGGGGTTGGATGACCCGGCGGTTGCTCTGTCACCCGACGGAACCCATCTTGTTTACGTAGCCACTCGGGGTGGCACTCAGCAGCTTTATCTGAGGGCAATGGATAATCCGGAAGTGAAGCCGATCCCAGGTACGGAAGGTGCCGCCGCGCCATTCTTTTCACCGGACGGCCAATGGGTGGGATTTTTTGCTGGCGGCAAACTCAAAAAAGTCTCCGTCAGCGGCGGAGCAACGGTAACCCTGGCGGATGCTGAAGGCACCTTCCGATCCGCAAGCTGGGGATCTGATGACGCAATTCTCTTTTGGTCAGCAGGTAGGTCAGGCATCCTTCGGGTATCAGCGGCCGGGGGTACGCCGCAAACGCTGATCGCGTCTAAACCGGGAGAGGTTGGTGTTCTGCTTCCGGAGATCTTGCCGGGGGGAAAAGCTGTGCTTTTCACAGCCGGAACTAGTCTGGCTGATCCACAGGTTGTAATCCGTTCACAGCAGACAGGGGAGAGACGAGACCTGATCGGGGGTTGGCGCCCGAGTTACGCTCCTACCGGACACCTGATCTATGCGCAGGGTGGGACGCTCATGGCCGTCCCGTTCGATCCGCAGCGCTTAGGATTGACTGCGGCGCCGGTTCCTGTGCTCGAGGGCGTCCTGCAAGGTTCCACCACGAGAGTCCCCCAATATAGCGTTTCGAGCACAGGGTCGCTCGCCTATATTGCTGCGGGTAGCGTTCAGGGGACCCAGCGCATGCTGGTATGGGTGGACCGAAAAGGGGCGGAGCACGCGCTGCCCGCGCCTTCCCGCAGCTATGGGTCCGCGGCCCAACGCCTTTCCCCGGACGGGCGGCGAGTGGCTGTTGCCATAGACTTCCAAACCTGGCTTTACGACCTTGCTCGGGAGACGTTGACACGCCTGACTTTCGAAGGCGGCGCCAACACCACGCCAATTTGGACGCCCGATGGCAGGCGCATAACGTTTCAATCGACCGCGGGTGGCGGTACATCCGCGAACGTTTTCTGGCAACTGGCCGATGGCAGTGGCACTGCGGAACGGCTAACCACTAGTGAGTACCAACATATCCCTAGTTCCTGGTCGCCAGATGGGCAGGTGCTGGCGTTCTCTGAAATCAATCCGACCACCGGCCAGGATATATGGGTCTTGCGGCTAAGTGACCGCAAAGCAGAGCCTTTCCTACGAACGCCCGCGAATGAAGGCGCCCCGCAATTCTCGCCCGACGGCCGCTGGCTGGCCTACGTTTCGGATGAATCCGGACGCCGCGAGATTTACGTGCAGCCCTATCCAGGCCCGGGCGGGAAGTGGCAAATCTCGACCGAAGGCGGCAATGAGCCGGTGTGGGGACGCAACGGAGAAATCTTCTACCGCAGCGGCGACAAGATGATGGCGGTGGACACGAGGACGCAACCGACCTTCTCCGCGGGCAAGCCGAAAACGCTTTTCGAGGGTGCTTACGTGCCGACTCTTTTGGCGGCGCCTACTTACGATGTCTCGGCGGACGGCCAGCGCTTCGTGATGCTCAAGGACAGCGAACTAGCTACCACGCAGATCAATATTGTGCTGAACTGGTTTGAAGAATTGAAGCGCCGTGTGCCGCCCGGAAAATGAACGCATGATCGGCACAACCATTTCGCATTATCGCATCCTGGAGAAGCTCGGTGGCGGCGGTATGGGTGTGGTGTACGAAACCGAAGATCT
>DATEGM010000520.1:0-3044 GCA_035280085.1 Terriglobales bacterium | reverse complement strand
GCAAAAAACCGGGTAGAGCGCGCAATGCGCTCCAGGCCTTCGCCGCTGCGCTGGCAGCGTCCGTCAGCTTGGCCGGGCTCATCGGCTATGTGCTCGACGTCCCCACCGCCTACTCGTGGGGCAACCTGACTCCCATTGCCGCGCCCACCGCGGTCGGTATGCTCGCGCTCGGAGCGGGAGTTGTGGCGTTCGCGTGGGGGCAGTCCACGTCCCCAATCGATGTCACGCCTCCATGGTCCGCCGTTTTAGCCGCCATGGCCGTGACCACGGTTTCAGTGGCCCTGTGGCAGGCGCTGAACGCTCTCCATGCGGAACCAGCGATTGGCTGGCTGACCCTGGGTGCAGGACTGCTGCAGGCAGTACTGCTTTACTCGGCGCTGCACCTGCTCCGCAGCACACGGGAACGTGCCGGTCAATTGCGCCAGCTCAACAGCGCCCTCCAGATGGAGCTGGCGGAACGCGAGCGGGCCGAGCAGTGCCTGCGCTACAGCGAGGAGCGCTACCGCGCCTTGCTGGTGGCCATTGCCCAGGTGGTCTGGACCACCCCGCCCGACGGCTTGGTGGAAGACATGCCCATGTGGCGCGGGTACACCGGCCAGAGCATCGAGGAGGTGCGCGGCTGGGGCTGGCTGAACGCTATTCATCCGGACGACCGGGAGCGTACGGAGGCCATCTGGAGGAAAGCAGTCGAAACCCGCGGCTTGTACGAAACCGAATACCGCATCCGGTGCGCCGACGGCCAGTACCGCCACTTCGCGATCCGCGGTGTTCCCGTGCTCGAGGACGACAGGCGCATCCGGGAATGGGTCGGTATCTGCACCGACATTCACGAGCGCAAGCAGATTGAGGATGAGCTGCGCAAGCAGGCAGCGCTGTTGAGCCTGGCCCACGACGCCATTATTGTTTCCGACCTGCAATATCGCATCACCTTCTGGAACCGCGGTGCCGAAGAAACCTACGGCTGGAGCACAAAGGAAGCGGTCGGACGCTTCGCTCCTGAACTCCTGCAGACCGAGTTCCCTGTCCCCACAGACAACATTCGGGCCGTTCTTAACCAGCATGGGGAGTGGGAGGGCGAACTCAAGCACCGCACCCGGGACGGGAGGAGCATCGTGGTAGCCAGCCGCTGGTCGCTGCAGCGTGACCATCACGGGGCGCCGGCCAACGTCCTGGAGATCAATCGAGACATCACTGAAAGCAACCGGGCGGAGGAGGCTCTGCGCCAAAGTGAGAACCGAAATCGCAGGTTGTTGGAGAGTCTCACCCAGGGTGTCTTTCTAAAGGATCGGAATTGCGTTTACGTCTCTATCAACGAGGGTTATTGCCGGCTGGTTGGGCTGCAGATTCATCCAGCCGATCTCGTAGGAAAGACCGATTTTGACCTCTACCCGCGAGATCTGGCTGAGAAGTACACGCTGGACGACAAGCGGATCATGGAATCTGGAAAGGCGGAGGAAATTGAAGACCAGATCGCCAAAGGGGATGGAACGCGGATCGTGGTGCAGGTGGTTAAGACGCCCTTCCGCGACGAGAATGGGGAGGTCATCGGCCTGCTTGGAATCTTCTGGGACATTACCGAGCGCAAGCGGGCAGAAGAAGAATTGCGCCTGAACCGCGAGCGCCTGCAGCTAGCGCAGAAAGTAGGTCGCTCAGGCACGTTCGATTGGGACATTCTTAACAATATCAACTCCTGGTCACCCGAAATCGAGGAGCTTTATGGGCTTTCTCCAGGAGGCTTCGCTGGTACGTTTGAAGCCTGGGAGAGGCTGGTGTCTCCGGCAGATATGGAGCAAGCTCGCGCGGCCATTACGGAGTCGCTCAAGACCGGGGAATTCCAAGGAGAGTGGCGAATCGTTCGGCCTAGTGATGGCGAAATGCGATGGCTGGCGGCGCGCGCCAAAGTATTGTTCGACAAGGACCGCCAGCCATCGCACATGATCGGCATCAATATTGACATTACCGAGCGCAAGCAGTTGGAAGACCGCCTGCGCCAGCGCACACTGGAACTGGAAAACAGCGTGGCTGAGCTGGAAGCCTTCAGCTACTCGGTATCGCATGACCTGCGCGCGCCCCTGCGCACCATTGACGGCTTCAGCCAGATCCTGCTGGAGGACTACCGTGACAAGGTGGACCCGGAGGGGCAGGACTCGCTGCGCCGCATCCGTAACGCCAGCCAGAACATGGCGCAACTGATTGACGCGCTCTTGCAGCTTTCGCGCGTCATGCGCAGCGCATTGCGGCACGAGCCCGTGGACCTTAGCATTTTGGCGCTCTCCACCGCCGCCATGATTCAGAAGGCCGAGCCTGCGCGGCGAGTGCGCTTCCATGTGGCCAACGGACTGCAAGCGCATGGCGACCGCCGTCTGCTGGGGGTGGCGCTACAAAATCTGCTGCAGAATGCATGGAAGTTCAGCGCCCGCAATCCAGAACCAAGCGTCGAGTTTGGCAGCGCGCTGATAGAAGGCAAACCTGCCTACTTCGTGCGCGACAACGGCATTGGCTTCGACATGACCTACGTGGACAAGCTGTTCACCCCCTTCCAGCGCCTGCATGCCAAGGAGAAGTTCGAAGGCACCGGCATCGGGCTGGCCACGGTGCAGCGCGTCATCAAGCGCCACGGGGGGAAGGTGTGGGCGGAAGGCGCCGTGGGAAAAGGCGCGACTTTTTATTTCTCGCTGGACTGATACGGCGAAAATCTCAATAGGAGTGGAAATGCAAAATACAAGCATCCTTCTGGTGGAAGATAACCCGGACCATGAGGCGCTCACTATCCGCGCCCTCAAGAAAGCCCACGTGATGAACGAGATCATGGTGGCTCACGACGGCGCCGAAGCGCTGGAACTTCTGTTTGGAGTGGAGGGTGATTCGGGGCGGCGGCCTATTCCCACGCCGCAACTCATTCTGCTCGACCTCAAGCTGCCCAAGGTAGACGGTCTGGAGGTGCTGCGCCGGCTGCGGGAGAGTTCCCGAACCCGGCTGATTCCTGTGGTGGTGCTGACCTCTTCCGATGAAGAGGGAGACGTGGTCACCAGCTACAAGCTCGG
>DATEGM010000519.1:0-12167 GCA_035280085.1 Terriglobales bacterium | reverse complement strand
AAAATCGTGGAAGAGCGCCGCGGCGGTTTCTGCTATGAGATGAACGGCGCCTTCGCCGCCCTGCTGCAGGCTATGGGATTCAAGGTTACGCTGCTTTCCGCTCGCGTTGCCCGGCAGGATGGCTCCTTCGGCCCTGAATTTGACCACCTCACCTTGCGAGTGGACCTGGACCGCCCCTGGCTGGCCGATGTGGGATTTGGCGACTCATTTGTCGAGCCGCTGCGCCTTTTGCCCGGAATCGCGCAGAAAGATGGCAGCCAGATTTATCGCATCACAGAAAGCGCTAGTGTGCTGCAGCTTGAGAAATGGGATGCGGGAGAAATCTGGAAGCCGCAATATGGTTTCACGCTGCAACCCCGCCATATCGGGGAATTCGCGGAAATGTGCCATTACCACCAGACTTCGCCGGATTCGAGCTTCACCCGCAAACGTCTGTGCACCCGCGCCACGCCCGACGGCCGCATCACTCTTTCCGATATGAAGCTGCTAATTACCCGCAATGCCAATAAAGAGGAGCGAACCCTTTCCTCGCAGGATGAGTGGCGCGAAACCTTGCGCGAGCACTTTGATATCGTGCTGGACTAGATGATGGATGGAATTCCTCGATTAATCAACGAGGGTAATGAAGCAATTCTCCTCGGCATCCTCAGCGTCCTCGGCGTCCTCTGTGGTTGTGGTTTGCCTTTTTTTAATTCGAGCCGCCGCCCACAAACTGCACTATCTCCAGGCGGTCCCCCTCTTGCAGGCGAGTTTGCGGCCAGAGCTCCCGGCGCACGATCTCGCGGTTCAGCTCCACGGCCACCCGATCTTCTTTCATGCCCAACTGGTGCAGCAGTTCGGCCAGCGTCAGCCCGTCCGGCAGTTCCCGCTCCTCGCCATTGATTTGCAGCTTCATGCTCATATTTTACAAACCAAATCTACCGCCGAGACGCCGGGAACGCAGAGAAAATACATTTTCACGCTGACAGGAAAGGAGCGGCCAGGAAGTAAGCCTGCAATATCTCCAAACAGAATTGAAATAAGTCTTTCTTGGCGTTTTGGTTTTATGCGCGCGCAGTCTTGCGCAGGCGGAATTTGCGGGTAACCACCCTGCCTCCGTGGGTGGCCTGCACCAGAATGTCGGAATCGGAAAGCTCGGGCTCGCCGGCTTTCAGCTTCAGCTCCGCGGTTCCGGAAGAATCGGTGGTCGCCTGGGAGTAAACCGGGTCCTTATCGGCTCGCCTCAGCCGCGCCGTTACCTTAGCGCCTTCCACCGGCGACTCGCCTTCGCTCACTGCAATTCTCACCATCAGGGCATCGTCGGAGCGCGGCGCGCCCGCATTGGTCCACTGCAGCTTGAGGCCGCTGGGCGCCTTGGGAATCTCCTGGTCAGGACGGCCGAGCACGCCTTCCAGGCGGCCCTCGCGGATGGCGTCCAGCACTGACTTGTGCTGCGCCCGCAGGCTTTGTTCCAGCTGCTTTTCCGAAGTGCTGTCCTCCTGCCCGCTTTGCTGGTACGGGGTGGCGAGCTTGCCAATGCAGCGCCCCCGCACAAAAACCTGCGTCTGCAGCAGGCGCTCGTGTTCCCGCGCCTCGCTTTGTACGTGATAGACCTTGTCCTGGTGCTTTACATCAGTGTTAAAACCAAAAATCATAGCAACCTGCTGCCGCGTACCCGCGAGGATAACCTTCCCTGCCGCCGCCAGGCCTCGCTCCCTTGACAGTGGCAACAATCAAAACCTAATCTAATTAGTTTAGCTCTTGTATTGGTCGCGAATTATATACACCCAGCTCTATGCCGGACAATTACTTCACTCGCTACCTGCCGCTTTTGATCTACTTCGTCTTTGCCGGGGCGCTGGCCACTGCCATTGTATTGTTATCCTGGATTTTCGGGCAGCGCCGGCCCACTCGGGCCAAAATGCAGCCCTATGAGTGCGGCATGGCCCCGGTTGGCGACGCCCGCGAGCGCTTCTCCGTCAAGTTCTATCTGGTTGCCATGCTCTTCATTTTGTTCGATGTAGAGGCGGTTTTTCTCTATCCCTGGGCCATCCTGCTGCGGGAGCTGAAGATGTTCGGCTTTTGGGAGATGCTGGTGTATATCGGCATCGTGTTGGTGGGATTCTTCTATGTCTGGAAGAAGGGCGTACTGGACTGGTCCTCCACCCGGGGAGAGTCGCTTTAGATGCCCGTTGCCCCTGCTATTACCAAGCTGGATGACCTGCTGGAACGTCCAGCGGTGGCCGCGTTGCTGGCGTGGCGGCGGGAGGCAGTGCAGTCGGCCCAGTTCGACCGCAACGAACTGACCATTTACGTCGAACGCAGCGCCATTCGGGAGGCCTGCACCATTCTGAAGACTTCGGCTGAAGTCCAGTTCAACTTCCTTTCCGACCTGACCTGCGTGGACCTGTACCCCTCCGAGCCCCGTTTCGAGTTGGTTTATCACCTGCTTTCCATGAAGCGGAAGGAGCGGGTTCGGCTGAAAGTGCAGTTGCCCGGCTCCGACGCCAGCCTGGAGTCCATCACCAGCGTTTGGCCGGCGGCCAATTTCTTCGAACGCGAGATTTTTGACTTGTTCGGCGTGCGCTTCCAGGGTCATCCCTACCTGCGCCGCCTGCTCATGCCCGAGGACTGGGAGGGCCATCCCCTGCGCAAGGATTACCCAGTCGAAGGATACCGCTAGCCATGGCCCATCTGACCACGATGCCGACCATTGAGCCCGGCCAGGATCGCACCATGATCCTGAACATGGGCCCGCAACACCCGTCTACTCACGGCGTGCTGCGGCTCATCCTGGAAATTGACGGCGAAAACGTGGTCCGGATGATGCCCGATATCGGCTACCTGCACACCGGCATCGAGAAAACCTGCGAGGCCAAGTTCTACCAGCAGGTGGTGCCGCTCACCGACCGCATTGATTACCTCTGCCCCCTCACCAACAACCTCTGCTACGTATTGGCAGTGGAGAAGTTGCTGGGCCTGGAAATTCCACCCCGCGCCCAGTGGATTCGGGTCATGCTCAACGAGCTGACCCGCATCAACTCACACCTGGTGTGGCTGGGCACGCACGCGCTCGACATCGGCGCCATGTCGGTGTTCCTCTACTGCTTCCGCGAGCGGGAAGACCTGCTGCGCATTTTCGAGATGGTCAGCGGCCAGCGCATGATGACCTCCTACTTCCGCGTGGGCGGCCTGGCCCTGGAGCCGCCGCTGGGCCTTTTTGAGCGCGTTAAACATTTTGCCGACCGTTTTCCCGGAAGAGTGGATGAGTATGAGGGCCTGCTGACCTCCAACCCCATCTGGATGGAGCGCACCAAGAACGTGGCTTACCTTTCGCCCGAGGACGCCATCGCCCTGGGCGTTACAGGACCGACGCTGCGCGCCTCCGGCGTGGATTGGGACCTCCGCCGCGACATGCCCTACTCCAGCTACGACCAGTTTCAGTTCAAGGTGCCCGTGCGCACCGAGGGCGACGTCTTCTCCCGCTACATGGTGCGCGTTGAGGAACTGCGCGAGTCCAACAAAATTGTGCAGCAGGCATTGGCTGGCCTGCCCGAGGGCGGCATCAAAGCCGACGCGCCCAAGGTAGTGCTCCCCGAACGCGAAAAGATGAAGACGCAGATGGAAGCCCTCATCTACCACTTCAAGATCATCACCGAGGGCTTCACCGTGCCCGCGGGCGAGGTTTACCAGGCGATCGAATCGCCGCGCGGCGAAATGGGCTACTACGTGGTCAGCGACGGCACCGCCAAGCCCTACCGGGTGCACATGCGCTCGCCTTCGTACGTAAATCTGCAGGCTCTGCCCAAAATGTGCGAAGGCCGCCTGATCGCCGATGTGGTCGCCGCCATCGGCAGCATTGATATTGTGCTGGGAGAAATAGACCGGTGAGGTTTTCCGACCAATTCGAGGCTCGCTTCACGGAAATGATGGGTCATTACCCGACGAAGCGGTCTGTGCTCGTTCCAACGCTTCTCTACATGCAGGACGAACTTGGGTATCTGACGGATGAGGCGATTCGCGAAGTCGCGCAGCGTCTGGATTTGACCGAACTGGAAGTTCGCAACGTGATCAGCTACTACTCCATGCTGACCACGCGCCCGCGCGGCAAGTACAACGTGCAGGTGTGCCGCAACATCAGCTGCATGCTCTGCGGCGCCGACGAGGTGATCGCGCAGATCAAGAAACGCCTGGGCATCGGCCACAAAGGCACCACCCAGGATGGATTGTTTTCCTTCGAGGAGGTCGAGTGCATCGGCGCCTGCAGTTGGGCGCCTGCCATGCAGGTTAACTACGACTTCCATGAGAAGCTCACGCCGGAAAAGGCGGAGAAGGTTCTGGACGAGTACAGAAGGAAAAGAACGCAGTGATTGTGTAATCGGGTAATTGTGTAATTGAGTTAATTAAAACCGGGTCCGCGAGCGCGAAGGGCATTAAGAAGGTTTTTAACTTACACAATTACTCAATTACACAATTACTCAATTCTTTTTGTCGAAGATTAAATGGCAGACTTGGTAAGCCATCCCGACGAAGTGAAGGTCGTCTCCCGGCGCTTCGGCCAGGGTGCGGCCAATCTCGACCGCTACCTGGAGCTCGACGGCTACAAGGCGGTGCAGAAGGCGCTCAGCATCGGCCCGGACGCCATTATTAACGAGATGAAGGCCTCCAACCTGCGCGGCCGTGGCGGCGCCGGCTTCCCCACCGGCATGAAGTGGAGCTTCGTCCCCAAGCAGGCGCCCAAGCCCAAGTATGTGCTCTGCAATGGCGACGAGAGCGAGCCCGGCACCTGCAAGGACCGCCTCATCCTCGAGCATGACCCACACTCCGTCATTGAAGGCGTGGTGGTCGCCGGCATCGCCGTGGGCTCGCACACGGGCTACATCTACATCCGCGGCGAATACCGCTACCTCTCCGAAATCATGCAGAAGGCGCTGGCTGACGCCTACGCCCGCGGCTTTCTGGGCAAGAACATTTTCGGCAGCGGCTACGATTTCGACGTTTACTGGCACGGCGGCGCCGGAGCCTACGAGGTGGGCGAAGAATCGGCGCTTATGGAATCCCTGGAGGGGAAGCGCGGCGTGCCTCGCATTCGCCCGCCCTTTCCCGCTGTGGTCGGCCTGTGGGGCGGGCCCACCGTCATCAACAATGTGGAGACGCTGGCCAGCGTGCCCCATATCATGCTGGGCGGCGGTGAATGGTACGCCAGCCTGGGCACGCCCAAAAACGGAGGCACGCGCCTGTTCTGCCTGAGCGGCCACGTGGCCAAGCCCGGCGTTTACGAGCTGCCCCTGGGTTATAACCTGAAAAAGATGATTTTCGAGGTCGCCGGCGGCATTCGCGAAGGCAATAAACTCAAGGCGGTCACCCCCGGCGGCTCCTCCACCCCGGTGCTCAAGGCCGAGGAATGCGACGTGGGAATGGATTTCGACCAGCTCATGAAGGCCGGCTCCATGCTAGGTTCCGGCGGCGTGGTCGTGCTCGACGACACCAGCTGCATGGTCAAGTACCTGCAGCGCATCATGATGTTCTACCAGCACGAAAGCTGCGGCTGGTGCATTCCCTGCCGCGAGGGCACCGACTGGTTGAAGAAAACTCTCAACCGCTTTCACGCCGGCGGCGGCGCGGAGAAAGACATTGGAAACATTCAGTACCTGGCGGAAAACATGCTGGGCCGCACATTCTGCCCTCTGGGCGATGCGGCCGCCATGCCCGCAATTTCGATTGTGAAAAAGTACCGCCAGGAATTTGAGGATCACCTGAACGGCCGGCCGTGCCCGTTTGAGGCGAGGACAGTGGAGGCGGCGGTACCGGCCTGAAGCAGATTGAGTAATTGAGAAATTGTGTGATCGGGTAATCGCAGGACGGCCAGCGACGACCGGTTTCAAATTACACAATTACTGAATTACACAATTACACAATTTTGTTTATGCCTGACGTAAACATCACGGTTGACGGCAAGAAGCTCTCGGTCCCCGCGGGCACGCTTCTGATTGAAGCCTGCAAGAGTGTGGGCATCGAGGTGCCCTCCTTCTGCTATTACCCCGGACTCTCCCTGCAGGGCGCCTGCCGCATGTGCCTGGTCAAAATCGAAAAGATGCCCAAGCTGCAGACTGCCTGCACCACGGTGGTCACCGAGGGCATGGTGATTAGCACCGAGGTTGACGAGGTCCGCCAGGCGCGCAAGGCCATGCTGGAGTTGCTGCTCGCTAACCATCCGCTCGACTGCCCGGTGTGCGATGCCGGCGGTGAGTGCGAACTGCAGGATATGACCTTCGCCTACGGCGCCGCCGAATCTAAGCTCATTGACATAAAGAACCACAAGGATGAGCAGCAGTGGTCGCCGGTGGTGTACTTCGACCGCCCGCGCTGCATCATGTGCTACCGCTGCGTGCGCGTTTGCGGCGAAGGCATGGACGTGTGGGCCCTGGGCACCGCCAACCGCGGTTCCGCTCAGCTCATCATGCCCAACCACTCCGACTACCTGGAGTGCGAAGAGTGCGGCATGTGCATTGACATTTGCCCCGTGGGCGCGCTCACCTCCGGAGCTTACCGATACAAAACCCGCCCCTGGGAGATGAAGCACGTCGGCACCATCTGCACCCACTGCGCCGACGGCTGCAAAACCACTCTGGGCGTGCGCCGCTCTCCCACTGGCATGCAGATTGTGCGTGGGGACAACCGCGACAAGAGCGGCATCAACGGCGACTTCCTCTGCGTCAAGGGCCGCTATGCCTTCGATTTCGCGAACCATGATGATCGCATCACGCAGCCCCTCATCCGCCGCGAGGGCCGCCACGTGCCCGCCACCTACGACCAGGCTTACGAGCACATCGCGCTGCGCCTGAAGCAAACCCGCGAGCAGCACGGTGGGCCGGCGATTGGCGTAATCGGCTCCACCCGCACCAGCAACGAGGAAAATTACCTCCTGCAGAAATTTGCTCGCCTGGTGCTGGGCACCAACAACATTGACCACCACCGCACCACCGACTTCCCCGCTTTTGCCGGCGCCCTGGCCGGCAAGAAGGATGCCACCGCCAGCATGCGCGACGTGTTCAACGCGCCCGCGATTCTGCTGATTGGCAATGATCCCACCGAGCAGCATCCGCTGCTGGCCTGGCAGATTCGCAACAACGTGCGCCTGCACCGCGCCCGGCTCTACGTCGTGAACTCTTCGCCCATCAAGCTGCGCCGCCAGGCAGCCAGTTTCACCCTCATTCCCGCCGGAAGCGAGCCGCAAATGGCTGCTTTCCTGGCCGGCGAGGATTGCGCCGCCAACGCTCTGGCTTCCGCTGACACGCCCCGCGAGGCACTCACCGCGCTGCGCGACAAGCTGCGTGGCGAGCAGAACCTGGTCATCATTTTCGGCTCCGAGCTTCGCGGCAAGGATGTCGAATCTCTCGTTCGCTTCGGCTCCGCTGTTCCCGGCGCCAAGTTCGTTTGCCTGGGCGACTACGCAAACTCCCGCGGCGCCGCCGACATGGGCCTTTATCCCGACCTGCTTCCCGGCTACGTGCCCGTGGGTTCTGGCGCTCGCTTCCACGAGGAGTGGGGCGCGCCTCTGCTCACTGAGCCTGGCATGAACCTGCTGCAAATGGTGGAAGCCGCCAAGGCCGGCCATCTGAAGGCGCTGTATATCGTGGGCGCCAATCCCGTTGCTCGCTTCAACATTGATCCCTTTGCCCTGTCCAAAACCTTTATGGTCGTTCAGGACATGTTTCTCACCGAAACCGCACTGCTGGCGGAGGTCATCCTGCCCGCCGCCAATGCTTACGAGAAGTCGGGCACCTTAACCAACACCTGCGGCGATTTGCAGCTGCTGAAGAAGGCCGGCGACATCACCACGGTTAAAAGCGACTTCGAGATGCTGCTGCGCGTGGCGGAGCGCATGGGCTTCGACCTGCATCGGTTAGTCCCGTTCCGCCAGCCGGAGCGCGCCGATCTCGGCCAGTCCCGCGGCGCACAATCGGGCGAAGCCGACCGCCATGCCGTCTGGCTTGAGGCCCACGGGCTCGAGCCCAAGCTCAGCCCCTTCGACCCCATCGCCATGCTCGACGAAATTCAGCGCCTGGTGCCGGGTTACGACGTTTCGCGCGTTGAGTTGCTGGCCGGCAACGATCAACATACGACCGTGGACGAAGGCGGGACCGGACCCGCCGCTGGCCATCCAGAACTGGTGCTTCCTGCCTGTGACACGCTGTTTACCTCGGGCACCCTGGGACGCTATTCGCGCACGCTGAATTCGGTGATCGAGAACCCGCGCCGGCCGCCGGAGAAGGCGGATAAGGAAGCGGTCGTGTAACCCAGTTTCGAGTTTCCAGTTTCAAGTTTCTGGAGACCGATTTTGAAACTCGAAACTTGAAACTCGAAACTTTACTGGTGAAACTTTTGGGAACGCATTTTTGACTCTCACCACCTACATCATCGTCTCCGTCATCAAGATCGTGATCGCGCTTTTCGTGTTGCTGACGGGCGTGGCCTACACGGTCTGGCTGGAGCGCAAGCTGGTAGGACGCATCCAGAACCGCTGGGGCCCTACCCGCGTCGGCCCCTTCGGCCTGCTGCAACCGCTGGCGGACGGCGCCAAGTTTCTGTTCAAGGAAGACATCACGCCCCCGCACGTTTATAAGCCGCTCTACATCGCGGCTCCCATGATAGCCATGGTTTTTGCTGTCAGCTCCATGGCCGTTATCCCCATCGGCGGTTGGGTCACGGTGGGCGGGGTGAGTACGCCGCTGCAGATTACCGACCTCAACATCGGCCTGCTCGTCATTTTGGGCATCACCTCGGTCGGAATTTACGGAATTGCGCTCGCGGGCTGGGCCTCCAATAGCAAGTATTCCCTGCTCGGCGGCCTGCGCGCTTCCGCTCAGATGGTGAGCTATGAAGTGGCCCTGGGCCTCTCCCTTGTCGGCGTGCTCATTCTTTCGGGCACCTTCAGCCTGCGCGGCATTGTGGACGCCCAGGCCGGAACCTGGTGGGGTTGGCTGCCCAAATGGAACTTCTTTCAGGGCCAGTTCGTGGCCTTCTTCATTTATCTGATGGCGGCCTTCGCGGAAACCAACCGCGTGCCTTTCGATTTGCCGGAGGCCGAAACTGAATTAGTGGCCGGCTACCACACCGAGTACAGCGCCATGAAATTTGCTATGTTCTTCATGGCCGAATACGCCAACATGTTTACCGTGGCCTGCCTTGCCTCCTTGTTGTTCCTGGGTGGCTGGCACGGCCCGCTGTTTGGCCCCACCTGGCTGCAGGAAATCCTGCCCGTGTTCTGGTTTGCCCTGCGGGTATTCGCGTTCATCTTTCTGTACATCTGGATTCGCGGCACGCTGCCCCGCTTCCGTTACGACCAGCTCATGAAATTCGGCTGGAAGGTGCTGTTGCCGCTGGCCGTGGCCAACCTGGTGATTACAGGACTGGTTGTGGCGCTAAGAGCCTAGCGGATTAGTAATTGTGTAATCGGGTAATTGTGTAATTGAAAACATCGCTTGCCGGAAAGCGAAAGATTGATACAGAGATGAATACCGGTAGAGACGTTGCTTGCAACGTCTCGCGCGGATGGGGTTGTCTCCCGGGGAAGGCGTCATCCTGAGGACCTTTAGGTCCGAAGGATCTCGCGTGCAGCACAAGGGAATCAGGTAAATACGTTGCTTGCAACGTCTCTGGAGACGTAACGAGTTACGTCTCTACTGAAGAGGAGCCAAGATCCGAAGGCCGACGACCGGCCAGCTAGGAACTAGTAGCTAGAAGCTGCCTTTTCAAGATGCTTCACCTCATTCTATTTTCGGTTTTTGCCGCGATCGCGGTGGCGGGGGCGCTCAACCTGCTCATCCAGCGCCATCCCATCAGTAGCGCGCTCTCGCTGATCGTGGTCATGGGCTCGCTCGCGGTTGAATATCTCCTGCTGGGCGCCGAATTTGTCGCCGCCATCCAGATCATCATCTACGCCGGCGCCATTATGGTGTTGTTCGTTTTTGTCATCATGCTACTTAACGCCGGGGTGGAGGAGCGCACCAAGGGCAGCAAGGTGGCGCTGATTCTCGGGTTTCCCGCCATGCTGGCGGTGGGGCTTCTCGTGGCCTGGGTGCTGGTGCGCTCACCAAATGTAGGCGCGGTGAACGTGGGCGCCATGTATGGTCCCCCGAGAGCGATCGGCTGGTTACTCTTCCACGATTTTCTTCTTCCTTTCGAAGTCACCTCCGTGCTGGTCTTGATTGCCATCATGGGCGCGGTGGTGCTGGCCTCGCCAGTTCACTCTCGTTTTTCCAGGCCGCAGCCCGAGCCAGAGCGCCAATCCGTGACAGCCGCGGCCGCCTCCGAGAGCGCCCCTCACCAAGAAACCGTCACCGCCAGGAGGTCCAGCTGATGGTTCCCCTGCATTACTACCTGGTGCTGAGCGCGATCTTGTTCGCCTGCGGCGTAACCGGATTTCTCATCAAGCGCAACATCATCACCATCTTCATGTCCATTGAGCTGATGCTCAACGCGGTGAATCTCTCCTTTGTCGCCTTCGCCGCCCACTGGCACGTGCTTAGCGGCCAGGTATTCGTCTTCTTTGTGATGGTGGTAGCCGCGGCTGAAAGCGCCGTCGGCCTGGCCATTATCATCGCCGTTTACCGCACCCGGGAAACGCTGAATGTGGACCAGGTGAACCTGCTCAAACTATGACGCCCAACTTCCACCTCTGGCTCATCCCGTTGCTGCCTTTGGCCGGCGCCGCTATCAATGGCTTGCTGGGCCGGAACTTCAGCAAGCGCCTCGTGGCCTTCTTCGGGCTGCTCTTCGTGGCCGCTTCGCTGGTTGTGGTGTGGTGGGTTGCATTTCGCTTTTGGTCGCTGCCCCCAAACGCCATTCCCCACACGGAGATTTTGGCGCCCTGGATCATGGCCGGCGGCTTCAGCGCGCATTTCGCGTTCTATCTCGACCAGCTTTCGCTCATCATGATCCTGGTTGTCACCAACGTCGGCTTCCTCATCCACGTGTACTCGGTCGGCTACATGTGGGAGGAAGGCGGGTTCTACCGCTATTTCAGCTACCTGAACCTGTTCATGTTTTTCATGCTGACCCTGGTGCTGGCCAACAACTACCTGCTGATGTTCATCGGCTGGGAAGGCGTGGGACTGGCGTCCTACCTGCTTATCGGTTTCTTTTTTGTGCGCGACTCGGCGGCCTCCGCCGGCAAAAAAGCATTCATCGTCAACCGCATTGGGGATTTCGGCTTCCTGATCGCCCTCTTCCTCCTCATCCAGCACTTCGGGACGCTCGACTTCGACAAAGTATTCCCGGCCATTTCCGGCCTGCCCGTGGAAACGGCGGGCGCGGGCCTGCTCACCGCCATCGGTCTGCTTCTCCTGGCCGGAGCCTGCGGCAAGTCGGCACAGATCCCCCTCTACGTCTGGCTGCCTGACGCCATGGAAGGCCCCACTCCGGTCTCCTCGCTTATCCACGCCGCCACCATGGTGACGGCCGGCGTCTATATGGTCGCGCGCTCCAACGTTATCTTCGACCACGCACCTGATGCCCTCATGGCCGTGGCCATCGTCGGCGTCATCACCGCCCTATTCGCGGCCATCATCGGCATGGCCCAGAACGACATCAAAAAGGTTCTGGCTTACTCAACCGTCTCCCAGCTCGGCTACATGTTCCTGGCCTGCGGCGTGGGCGCTTTCTCCGCGGGCATTTTTCACCTGATGACGCACGCCTTCTTTAAGGGCCTGCTCTTCCTGGCCGCTGGGTCTGTCATCCATGCCCTCGGCGGCGAGCAGGACATGCGCCACATGGGCGGCCTGCGCAAGGAAATTCCCTGGACCTTCTGGACCATGACCGCCGCCACCGTGGCCATCGCCGGCATCCCTTTTTTCAGCGGCTTCTTCAGCAAGGATGAAATCTTGTGGAAGTCGCTCTCCAGCCCTTACGGCAGCCGCGCCTATTGGGCCATCGGCGTCTTCACCGCTCTGCTCACCTCCTTCTACATGTTCCGCCTGTGGTTCATGACCTTCTTCGGCGAATATCGCGGCTCGGGAAGCCACGGCTATGAGCACGCCGGCCATACTCACCCTACCGTCGCCAGCGCCAAAGATGTGCTGGCTGAAATCGTTGTGCCCGCCGAATTCGTCAGCACCGTAATGAGCAACATCATCGAGCGCGGCGGCATGGTGGTTAGCTTCGAAGAGCGCAAAGGCATGACCATC
>DATEGM010000518.1:0-4073 GCA_035280085.1 Terriglobales bacterium | reverse complement strand
CATCAGAATGCCTCCGTTCACATTGAGCACATGCCCGGTGATGTATGCCGCCTCATCGGAGGCGAGAAAGTTGACCGCGTGCGCCACGTCAGCATCGCTTCCGGCGCGCCCCAGGGGAATCATTTTGAGGATGTTGTCCTTCATTTCCGCGGGCAGGCCCGCCGTCATGGAGGTCTCAATATAGCCCGGAGCGACAGCATTTACCGTAATGTTGCGGGAGGCGACCTCGCGGGCCACGGCCATGGTAAGCCCAATGAGGCCCGCCTTGGAAGCCGAATAGTTGGCCTGGCCCACCTGGCCGATCTGGCCGAAAATGCTGCTGATGTTGATAATGCGCCCCCAGCGCTGCTTTAACATGGGCCCGATGACCGCCTGAATGCAGAGATAGGCGGCGGTCAGATTGGTGTTGAGCACGGCGTCCCAGTCGGCGCGCTTCATGCGCATGACCAACTGGTCGCGAGTTATGCCGGCGTTGTTGACCAGGATGTCAATCTTCCCGAACTGGTCGAGGGCAGCGCGAACCGCGGATTTGATCTGCTCCTCGCTGGCTACATCCATGGCGAAGATCGCCGCCTTGCCTCCGGCGGCGGTGATTTCGGCGGCGACCTGCTCCAGCCTTTCCTGATTGCGCGCGGCAAGGGCGATGTTAGCGCCTCCGCTCGCCAGGCGCAGAGCGCAGGCCCGGCCGATTCCCTGGGAAGCCCCGGTCACCAGCGCCACGCGGCCTTCCAGGCCCATACCGTCGCCCTCCGTCGAGAAGGCGAGATTATAAATGAGAGGGGCAGTTTCCAGTTTCAAGTTTCTGGAGCGAGGACGCACGACACACATTCTTCGTTCAGTTTGTGGTGCTGCCGCCGTGCTGCGCTCCAACCAGGCTCGGAACTGCAGTTCCCGGTCCCTTGCGGCCGGGGCGCAGCAGCAGGCGCAGCAGAGGGGGAGCCAAAATCGTGGTGAAGCCGGTCATGAAAATCACGATGGCGTAGGCCGACTGCGACACTATGTTCATCTGCAACCCGACCAGGGCAACAATCAAAGCCACTTCGCCACGGGGCATCATGCCAATGCCCACGCGCAGAGTTGTAGGCCAGCCTTCGTGCAGCAGCGGGAGACCGCAACCCAGGACCTTGGAGATCACAGCCAGCAGGGAAATCACAAAGGCGTCGAGCAGCACGTTGCCGGAAAACATGTGAACGTCGAGGCGGGCGCCAATGGCGAAGAAGAAGAAGGGGGCCAGGAATTCATTGATGGCGTGAACGCGCGGCTGCAGGCGCCACTCCGGCGCGAAGTCGGCCAGCACCAGCCCGGCAAAAAAGGCTCCGATGATGGCGGCCATTCCGATCCGGGCCGCAGCCCAGGAGAGGAGCAGGCAAATGGCGAGGGAGAGCACCAGGGGTGCGTTTTGCAGCGACATGTGGCGGAGGCCTGGGCGAACGCGGCGCACAATGCGTGGTCCGACAAAAATCATGAACAGAGCGAAGCCGATGGCCTCGGCAAAGGTCACGCCCAGGTGCCACCAGCGGATGCCGCCGCCGCTGGCAATGCCGCTGACCACCGCCAGCAGGATCATGCCCAGAATGTCGTCGAAGACGGCGGCGCCCATGATGATGCGGGCAAAACGGGTGTTGAGTACGTGCAGGTCGGCGAGTACGCGGGCGGTAATGGCCACGCTGGTGGCCACCATGGCAGCGGCCACGAAGATGGCTTCATGGCCGGCCTCGCCGCGCAGGCGCATGTAGAAGAATCCGAGCACGAAGGGAACAACCACCCCGGCTACAGCCACCCCCAGGGACTGCCGTCCCACGCGCAGCAGGTCCTGGGGCCGGGTTTCCAGTCCGGCAGTGAAAAGCACGAAGATGGCGCCGAGTTCCGCAAAGGCGTAAACATTTGCGCTGGGAGAGATGAGGCGGGCGGCATGGGGGCCGAGAATGACTCCGGCCAGGATTTCGCCCAGCACGGCGGGAAGGGAGAGGCGCTCGAAGAGCTCGCCGAAAATCTTCGCCCACACGAAAATGGCGAACAATTCCAGCAGCAACGTGTCAGCGCCACTTGGCATAAGAGAAAGAAGAAGACGATGGGCGGAGCTTTAATTGTCTAATGGGGGCGGGGTGGCTACCAGCAAAATCGAAAGCTGCTGCGCGATTTAGGGAGCTGCTGCCGGGCACGAGCACGGGCCCGCCGCCATGGTGTATCGTGAACAGGAGCAAACAATGGCCTGCCCGGACGGCATCTAAAAGCCGCAGAGCAGCCTCGAAGCAACAGGCACGAGAGACCAGCAGGAGGCTCCCCCAAAATGGCTACTGCACAACTGCCGGCGCCGCCGGTGCGCTGGGCGGGCGCGCCTTTCTACTTCAATTCGGCGGCGCACCTGCTCCGGATCGAGCGTGACAAAGCCAGCACCCTGGGCGAGCTGCTGGCGGCGCTGCGGACGGTGCCCAGCGAGTCCATTTTTCAGCACACCTTCCGCACTCTGCAGGAGCACCACTTCATTCGCGAGGGCTTTTCCAACGATTACGCCCACTGGGCATTTGCCGCCTGCAACGAGGTAGGGCTGGCGGAACGCCTGGCCTCGGTGGACGTGCGGGAGTTCACTTCCGTGGAAAGCCTGCGGGAGCGCATTGTGCAGATCGTGCACGATTACCTGGAGCGCAATCCGCGCGCCGCGGACCGCGTGGCCATGGAGCCGTTTTACTTCTGCGCCTCCGACGCGGTGGTGGTGCCCACGCCCTTCGTGGCCCGCAACCTGGTGGAATTTCGCGACTGCCTGAACCAGGTAAGCATTCACTGCATTCACTATCATTTCATCGAAGCGCGCCTGCGGCTGAAGCTGAACTCCAACGATTTTTCCGTGTGGCTGGAGTCGGAGCTGGACCTGGGGCGCATCGCCGATCAGTTCAACCGCATTGACATCTACACCTCCACGCTGCAGGACGTGCGGCGGATGATGGTGCGCGTAATCGAACGGACTTTGCATTCCCAGGCATGAGGTGGAAATGGACGAAAGGAAGGACCAGGTAGAAGAACGCGCGCTCGAGCAGAGGCGCGGCGAGACGGTAACGGCAGCTCCGGTGGAGGCGCCCCCGCGCAACGGGGGGTCGGAAGCGCCGGCGCGTGAGCGGCGGAAACGGCCGCGCATTTCGGAAACACCGCCCGCGCCTCCGCCTCCTCCGCGGCTGGACGATTACGAGCCCATCATCGGCAAGCCGCAGTTGGATGAACTGCGCTACCTGGCGCATCCGCTGCGCAGCAAGACCGTGAAGATGGTGAACTCCACCTCCATGGGCGGCGGCGTGGCCGAGATGCTCAACCGCCTGATTCCTCTGCTCAGCGAACTGGAGGTGGTGACGCGCTGGGATGTGATCACCGGCGGCAACGACTTCTTTGAGGTGACCAAGGCCTTTCACAACGCGCTGCACGGCGGCGAATATGTGCTGACCAAGGAAGCGCGCGACATTTTCCTGAGCTACAACGAGCAGAACCGGCAGCGCATGCAGTTCACCGAAGACCTGTTTGTCATTCATGATCCGCAGCCGGCGGGACTGATCCGCTCCCGCGAGCGCAACCGCGGAAAGTGGATGTGGCGCTGCCACATTGACCTCTCGAACCCTCATCCCGACGTGTGGGGCTTCCTGCGCCCCATGATCGAGGAGTACGACGCCACCGTGTTTTCCTCGCCCGCGTTCTCGCGCCAGCTCATGGTGCCGCAGTACCTGTTCTATCCCTGCATTGACCCGCTTTCGGAGAAGAACAAGGAACTGGATGCGGGATACGTCCAGAAAGTGTGCGACGATTTCGGCATTGACCGCAGCCGCCCCATTGTGACCCAGATTTCCCGCTTCGACCGCCTCAAGGATCCTGTGGGCGTCATCCAGGCTTACAAGCTGGCGAAAAAATACGTTGACTGTCAGTTGGTGCTGGCCGGCGGCGGCGCCACTGACGATCCCGAAGGAGCGATCGTGCTGCAGGAAGTGATGGATGCGGCGGGCGAGGACCCGGATGTGATCATCCTTAACCTGCCGCCCTGGTCGGCGCTGGAGATTAACGCCCTGCAGCGGGCGTCTACCATCGTGGTGCAG
>DATEGM010000517.1:0-18923 GCA_035280085.1 Terriglobales bacterium | reverse complement strand
CAGCACCATGAGCGGACTGAGCACCACGTTGAGGCCGTAGATGTGATACAGCGGAAGGAAACAGAGCACCACGTCATCGGGGCGGAAAGCCGACCCGTCAGGACCGATGATCTGGTAGATGTTGGCGACCAGGTTGAAGTGAGAGAGCATGACGCCCTTGGGCAGGCCGGTGGTGCCGCTGGAGTAAGGCAGAGCGGCAATGGCCTGGTCCGAGGGCTGTTGCGGATAGGGCAAAGAAGCGGAGACCGGCCGCAGCAGTTCGGAGAAATTGCCGTCGCCCGTGGTATAGACCCGGCGCAGGGCCGGAAGGCCGGCCAGGTTCATGTCGCGGATGCGGCCATCGCTGATGAGCATAGCAGCGCCGGAATTTTCCAGCTGAAAACGCACTTCCCGCTCGCGGTAGCTGGGGTTCAGCAAGGTAGCGCTTCCACCGGCGAGCGTGGCAGCGTGGTAGGCGGCACAAAATTCCCAGGAATTGGGGAGGTAGATGGCCAGGACCTCGCCCGGCTGCAGGCCGGCAGCGACCAGGCCGTGGGCCATGCGCTCCACGGTTTCGCCGTATTCCTCGTACGTGAAGCGGCGGTAAGGAGTGCAGGAAGTATCCACCAGGGCCAGCTTTTGTCCAAACCAGCGGCAAGCCTGAAGAATAGCGTCGTGGAGGAAAATACCGTGCGGATCAGCGTAGAGGCGGGTGCGCATTTAATTGACGAATGAAGATTGAAGAATGACAAAACCGTTTACAGCCAGCACATTCCTCAATGGTCAGCCTTAAGTTGAAACTCAACTGAAGATTTCAAGGTTGGAAACCCCGGCCAGCAGCCGTCGAATCCTTCAATCTTCAAACCTGATTCTCCGTTCTTAATTCACCATTCTTAAATCACCATTTCAATTACGCCCGGCTGAGCTTACGCAGAAAATCCCGCTCATCCATCCGGTATTTAAAGGCCTTCTTGCCATTAATGAAGACAACGGGGACTTCGTCGGTAAACTGGCGGCGGAGGGAGTCGTCGGAATCCACGTCTACCTCCTGCCAGCTGAACTGGGCCTGGCGGGCCAGCTTGGAAAGAGATTCCTTGACGATTTCGCAGAGGTGACAACCCCTTCGCGAATAGAGGACCACCTCGTGTGCCATTGAGGGAGAGTTTAGCAAATGGCCGAAGAAAAAGGTGCGGGCGGAAGGGATCCGCCCGCAGGCCAAAGACACAGGGTGAGAGCAGCGGTGAGGCGCTGCTACATCTTCTTTTTCTTGCTCTTCTTCATGGGCGCAGCAGAAGCCGTTTCTTCTTTTATGGTCCAAAAGCTGGGGTTGGCGGAAACCAGCGAGGGCATGGGACGGCTGAGGCTGGGCTCCACCTTGAAGTAGGCGGAACTGATGTGGGTAATGCACTCCCGGGATATGTGGCTGAGCATGGCGCGAACCATTGAGCTCTGGAAGATTTCCTTGGCTGCGGCGGGTTGTTCTTCGTCCTCCTCAGCCAGCGACTTCATGGGTTTTACAAAGAGCACGGCCGGCAAAGAGGGACCAGTAGTAAGGTCGTAGGCAATCCAGTGGGCATTGTCACCGGCCTTCTTGTGCAACTCGATTACCTGCTTGGCGGCTTCGGTGAAATCGTGGCCACAGCCGGGACGCAGGCTGAGGACTTCCGAGGACCAATAAGCGGTGTCGGCCAGCGGCACCATGTCAGGCCGGTAGGAGATTTCCTCGTTGTACTTGGCGATGTTCAACTGGGCTCCACCGTCGCTTTCCGCGCTTTCCTGTTCGAAGTTAGCGTCCTTGGCCATAACCGCCTGGCCGGCCTTGTCCATGGAACTGGCGAACTTTTCCACGCCTGCCATGCTGTCCTGGAAGGTGACGAAGACGAAGGTGCTGGTGTCGCCGGTCATGGGCGAACCCACGATCCAATATGAGTCGGGGGCTGAGGTCGCGGCTGCGTCGCGGAATTCTCCGATGGTCTTGGCGAAGGTGCGGAACTTCCCGCTGTTAACCTTGGCGTCCTCGTAATACACATATTTGGCGGTCTTGCCGCTGGATTGATTCTCCTGGGCGGCGAGCGCGCCAAGGAGGCAAAAGACGACGAGCACAATAGCTGTAAGCCTGGTCATACCTGCTCCTTTCGTTCGAAGGCTGCGAATTTTCCTGGGATTGAACTTCGAGGCGGGGGCCGACTTTCGAGCGAAATGTACATCGGTGAGAGGAGGAAGTCAAACGGTGGAAAGCAGGAGTCAGGAGTCAGCAAAAGCATACTTGAGACGTAGCCGTGATCGCTAGTCAGCAGTTGGTAGGACTGAAAACTGAGCACAGACAACTGACCACTGACCACTGGGTTCCTGCTAGACTTCTACGCTATGGCCATCCCTGTGCAACCCAACATCAAGCTGGTGAACCAGCCCGATTACCGCGAAAGCTATGCCAACAGCGTGCAGGTGCGGGTGAACGTGTGGGACTTCTTCCTGGTCTTCGGGACACTGCAGCAGCAAAGCGAGAACGAGGTAGAAGTGCACAATTTTCAGGGCATCTATCTGAGCCCGCAGCAGGCCAAGGCGCTGCTGCACATCCTGCAGCAGAACATCGTCAACTACGAGAATACGTTTGGCGAAATCAAGCTTGATCCGCGCATGGCAGCGACGGGCCCAATCCACTGACGGCGGCGCCGGCGAGGCACGCGCGGTGGGCCGCGGGCGGGCCGCTCTTCTGCTGATCGCAGTGTTCGCACTGCTGGTGCTGACACATATTCCCCTGCTGCGACTTCCCTACTTCTGGGACGAAGTGGGCTACTTCGTGCCCGCAGCTCGCGACCTGCTGCTGAGCGGCAGCCTGATTCCTCATTCCACCTCGCCTAATTCCCATCCTCCACTGGTAATGGCCTACCTGGCGCTATGGTGGAAACTGGCGGGATTCTCCCCCCTGGTGACCCGTTTGGCGATGCTACTGGCAGCCGCCTTCGCGTTGCTGGGCACATTCCGGCTGGCTGAGCAGGTGGCAAACCGCGAGGTGGCGATAGCGGCCACCGTGTGTACGGCGCTCTATCCCGTTTTCTTCGCTCAGAGTTCGCTGGCCCATCTGGACTTGGCTGCGGCGGCGCTGACCCTGTGGGGTGTTGCGGCTTACTTACGCGGCCAGAACTGGCGGACTGCGGTGTGGTTCGCGCTTGCAGCACTGGCCAAGGAAACCGCCATCCTGGCGCCGCTGGCTCTGCTGCTTTGGGAGGTGGCTTGCCCGCTAATAAAGGAGAGAACGTTGTGCGTCTTTCCCGGCCGAAGCTGGCCTAGAGCCTTCGCGCTGCTGCTGCCTTTGGCGCCATTAGGGTTGTGGTTCGCCTATTGCTACTGGCGTACCGGCCACGCGCTGGGCAGCGGCGAATTCGTCCGCTACAACCTGCTGGACACACTTAACCCGCTGCGCATTTTAATTGCCCTGGTGCAACGTGTATGGCAGGCAACCGGCTACATGAATCTTTTTCTGCTGACCGCAGCCGCGGCGCTGGCCATGTGGTTCCCTCCACTGCAGGAAACAGCGGGAGAGCGGCCGCGAATTGCACGCGGTGTGCAAGCGGCGTTTGCCGCCGTGATCGTCGCCTATATCGTGACGCTGTCGGTCATCGGCGGAGCGGTGCTGGCGCGTTATATGCTCCCAGTGCTGCCGCTGGTGATCATCATCTGCGTTTCAACCGTGTGGAGACGCATAAGCAGTTGGCGTGTGGTGATCGCCATCGTGTGCCTGGGATTTATGCTGGGCTTGTTGGTGAATCCGCCCTGGGGATTCGCGCCGGAGGATAACCTGGCCTACCGCGATTACGTCCTGCTGCACCAGGCGGCCGAGCAGTTGGTTAGCACGAAATACGGCAATGCGCGCGTCCTGACCGCCTGGCCGGCTTCCGACGAACTCACTCAGCCTTACCTGGGGTATGTGCAGCGCCGCATGCGGGTCTTGAGCATTGACGACTTTTCCCTTCCCCACATGATGGCCGCAGCCGATTCCCGGACGCAGTTTGACGTCGCATTGCTGTTTTCCACCAAGTACGAGCCGCCGAGGCGCCTGTTTGGCGACTGGCCGGCATGGGAACGGATTAAAGCGCGTTTCTTCGGCTACCATCGCGATCTGCCCCCGGAAGTGGCTGCCCATATGCTGGGAGGGACCATCGTGTTTGAAAGACGGTTGGGTGGACAGTGGGTGGCGGTAGTGGATTTGGAGAAGGCGGAAGAGGCGGGAAACAGTTGTCAGTTGTCAGTTGTCAGTTGTCAGTTGTCAGAACTGATCGCCTATCGAGGACTGGAGACGGCGATTTAGCCACCGCGCTCAAGATTCGATGCGCCAGGCCGGCCGGCAGGAGTTCGGAGAAAGCTTCCGCTGGGCAACTCAGACATGTTGAAGCCACGGTTGCTATAATTGCGAAAGAGTGGTGGGAGTAGCTCAACTGGCAGAGCACCGGACTGTGGCTCCGGACGTTGTGGGTTCGATTCCCATCTCCCACCCCATGACTTCAATAACTTACAGACTCTCCCTGCAGTTTTCCCTGCAATTAAGGAATTCCCGGGTGCATTTTTGCGCCGGCAGGCCAATCGTCGGAAGCGCGGTGATAACCCCGCAGTACGTCGTGTTGCACGAGCGCCTGCGCGTCTTTGAATTGGGCGCAGTTATCGGCACAGCCGATCACCACCGTGAGAGGCATGGGCAAAGTCAGCGTGCCCGGTTCACGGATGTCGAAATCGGCGGGATCGCCGGCCAAGCTGCCGTGCCTGGGCTTTTGAAGACCTACCCAGCAACCTATCCCATTCCAGAAGGCTCAGCTTGGTTTCTCTTCGTTTACCAAATCACCTTCAGGGCCAGCTGAATCTGCCGGGATGTGGTCTGGGTGGAAGTAATGAGTCCCGCGCTGGGAACAGGTTTCCCGCTTTCATCGAAGACCGTAAGATGGTTGGTCGGAGAGGCGAAATTGGTGTGATTAAGAATATTGAAGAATTCCGCCCGAAATTGAACGTTCACGTCCTCTGACAGTAGCCGTACGCGGTTGTTCTTGAAAACGGAAAAGTCCAGCTTGGACAACCCTGGCCCAATCAGAGAGTTGCGGCCCAGGTTTCCCCACCGATTTGCGGGGACAGGAAAGGCAAGGCATTGCGTCTTAATGTAATGGCTTGGGTCTCCAGGGTTTGTAAGCGTGTCGCACCCTGGCCCGGTGAGGCGATCCGGCGGCTCGCTGGTCTCATCCAATTTCATGCCCACTGGATCTCCGCCAAGAATCGGTGTGAAGGGCTGGCCGCTGCTCGCCTTGTAAAGGCCGCCTAACTGCCATCCGTTCAGCGCCCATTTCGCCGCCCTGGCATTCCAGGCAGGTCCGGGCATCTCCCAGGTCAAGCTTAGGACAAAGTTTTGGGCGACGTTGAAGTCTGAGAGCCCCCGGGAAGTCCTTTGATCAAAGAACAGCTGATTGAAAAGCCCATTAGGGAAGGCATCGTCGGCTTCGGTGGCCGAAAGCGTATCAATGCTCTTGCCCCAGGTATAGGCGGCATGAAATTCGACGCCATGGCTCACGCGCTTGGCGACATCCGCCTGTAGTGCGCCATAAAACGAGTTCGCCTGCCATAAGGTGGCGTCTATGCGCCCAAAATTAGGGTTCAACTTGCGGCTGATGGATACAGGAGGAAATACGTACCCAATCGGAGACAGCGTTGGCAGCACCATGTCAATGTTGTCCACCCGATAGGGCTGATGGACTCCCCGCGATCCCACATAGGCAAGCGTGATCGAAAGCGTAGGTGAGAGCTCTTGTGCCAGGCCCAGATTCCATTGCATCACGTAGTTGCGTTTGGGATTGTGCTGGACGTAAGTAGCGAGCGCGGAAGTTGATGTGGAACCAAACTGCTGAAAAGCCCCGGTGGGAAAAGAGCCGGGAGGAAGGGAGCTTGCATATATGGAGTGCACGAACGGCAGCGCGCGTTGAAAGGAGAGATTGAATTCGTAGGGCAGCGGGAGCACGTCGAAAAGTCCAAATCCACCTCGAACCAGCGTCTTACCAGCGTGCGGATTCCATGCGAAGCCCAGGCGCGGCTCGAAGTTGCGTAGGGTGGGATTCAGGAAAAACGGCGCTCCCACATGCGGCTGGGCATCCGTAAGGTTGCGTAAGTTGGATATACGGTTGTGCGCCTCAGTGGGGACGGTTACCATCTCGTAACGCAATCCGGCGTTAACGGTCAGGTTCTTCTCCACCCGGATATCATCCTGGGCATAGCCGGCGACAAGCGTCTCGCGCAAGCCCACGTCGGGGACCACACGAGTAGCCATTCCCTGAAAAACCAGTGGCCGGTTGGTCAGAAGATTCGTCAGAGAATCAAAGCGGAAAACGCCGTTTGTGTTGCCAAAGGTTAACTCATTGCTTTGCATCCGCTCTATCACTCCGCCAAATCTTATGGCGTGTATTCCGTGCGTGAGCGAGAGGTCATCACCGCCCTGAAAAGAATTCCAGAAAAGAAATCTGCTGGATGGTAGAGGCCCTTGTGTTGTTGGCGCGCCGTCAAAATCAGTAACTCCCGGAACCGCCTGCACTCCCCCAGCTCGCCCTCCAGGTTGAAAGCCGTAGGAGGGGTCAAGCATCAGAGGGTTCAACACCTGAGATACTCCCCCGACAATCCCTACGGCACGGGTGAACCCGAGGCGGGCCGCATTCAGCAGTGTGGGACTGAATGTGTGCTGTTCATGAAGGGCAACGACCTGACGGCCAGAGATAATATTGGAACGTAGCTCATCAAAATTATCCGGCTGTACCGTTTTCGAGCTGTCCCGCATGTAAGTGCCGGAGACAGTGTCCTTTTCTGAAAACTTTCGATCCACTCTTACTGTGAAGTAATCCTCGTTAGTCACCTGCTGTCCGGCAAAGCTAAAGATTCCGGTGTCGCCTCCGGCCTGCAGGGGACCATTGGGCAAGGGGTAGAAAGCGGTGAGAAACCGCGCCACCGCCGGATCCACCGCCACCGTCCCGGTAGAGAGTTGCCCGTTGCGCGCTGCCGCCGAAGGCACCGTATCCACGGTGGTTATGCCCAGTGATTGGCGGAGTCCCTCGTAATCGCCAAATACAAAGGTGCGATCTTTCTGCAGAGCTCCTCCAGCCGACCCGCCGAACTGATTGCGCTTGAAAGGAGGAATGCGCCTGTCAAAATAGTTGCGCGCATCCAAAGCGCTGTTGCGCAAAAATTCGTACAGGTCGCCGTGAAATGCGTTCGCGCCCGAGCGGGTCACGGCGTTGATAACGCCGCCTGAAGTTCGACCGTACTCCGCAGGATAGTTGTTGCCGAGAACGGACACCTGCTCCACGGCGTCTATTCCCAGGTTATCGCCCAACACGCTGCCGGGAGCGCCGTTGGAGTAATCATTGATGCTGATGCCATCCAACCGGTAACTGTTCTGATCAGGCCGGGCTCCTGAAACACTGACCGCAGCCCCGAAGCCACGGTCGGCATTCCCAGTCCCGTTGGCATTTCCCGCCTGCACACCGGTAACACCGGCCTGCAATGTTGCCAGTTGCGCCCAGTCGCGTCCGTTTAGGGGTGTATTGCGCACGGTTGCAGCCCCAACGTTCCCGGCAACAGCGCCGGAACTCTGGGCAACCGTCGCGGACGGCGCCGCCACTCGGACAATCTGCGCCGGGTCGCCCGCTCGCATCGGAACATTTACAACACGGTTCGCTCCTTCCGCGACCCCGATTCCTGTCCAGACTTGGGTTACAAATCCGGGAGCAGAAAAGGTCATTTCGTAGATTCCCGGTGGCAGATTGGCAAAGCGGTACTGACCAGTGCGGTCCGTAATGGTGGAGTTGTAAACGCCCTTGCTCAGCATCCCTAAACGGACGTGAACACCCGCCGCCGGGGCGCCCTCAGCGCCACGCACAATGCCGCCGAGCGCTCCTCCCGGCCGTTGCGCAATCGTCGCGATAGGGCTCAGCAGCACACATGACACTAAGACAAGAATCCTAGAGCCACTGCGGATGTGTAATGGACCGGTTGTACACATTTACGAGAATTGGTTGAGAGAATCGGCCATTCCAGATGCCCGGCACTCTAGCACTGCCTACCTTAACTGTCACTTAAAACCCCCGAGAAAAGATTGCATCTCGTCTCCTGGGGGTGGCACCTTGCGGGCCAGCCCAGCCCGAGTAACGTGCGTGGCATTTTCCCTGTGTTCAGCCTGGATTAAGCTTGGCTGACTATTCTCTCCAGCTAGAGGGTTGCGCCGCCATTTCGGTGGCGCGAACGCCAGGAGGTGTGATGCGAAAAGTAATCGTGGTCGGCAGTTTGGTTGTTGTGATGTCGCTGGTAGCGACTTGCGTGGCGCAGTATGCCGAAGCAGGGCAGAGCGGTCCGCAGAGTGCAGGGCGGTGGATTGCCATCCGCGCCGGGCGAATGTTCGACGGCAAGTCTGACCATGTGGTGTCCAACCAGACGATTGTCATCCACGGCGAACGCATTGTGGAGGTTGGCCCCAGCGAACGGGTAAAAATTCCCGCCGGAGCCCAGGTGATTGACTTGAGCCGCGCTACCGTACTGCCGGGGCTGATTGATGCGCACACCCACGTGTTTGCCAACAAAGAAGATTTCTACGAGGAGATGCTGAAAGAGTCGTTGCAATACCGGACCTTGTTGGCGCTGGTAAACGCGCAGAAGGACCTGAACGCCGGCTTCACCACGCTACGAGATGTGAAGACCGAAGGGGCGATGTACAGCGACGTTGACCTGCGAAACGCGATCAATGGCGGCCTGGTGCCGGGCCCGCGCATGCAGGTGGCCACTCGGGGCCTGCAGAGCACCGGCGGCTTCCGGCCGGTGGGCTACGCGCCGCAGCTGGAATTGCCGACGGCGGAAGAACAGGTGGACTCGCCCTGGGAAGCCCGGCGCGCTGTCCGCGAGCAGATTCTTTACGGCGCCGACCTCATAAAATTGTACGCGACCAACCAGTTCAAATTTGACGCCCAGGGCCATATGAATATCCCGCCCACCTTCGACGCAGAGGAAGTCCGCGCCATCGTTGACGAAGCGCATCACCGTTTCAAGAAGGTGGCGTGCCACGCCTTCGGTGGCGAGGGCCTGCACTACTGCATTGACGCGGGAGTGGATTCTATCGAGCACGGCGTGCAACTTGATGATGCGGCCATCAAGGAGATGGTGGCCAAAGGAATTTACCTGGTTCCCACCCTCTACCACTACCAGCTCATGAAGCCAGGACAGATGAAGGAGTTTAACGGCAACAGCATCGCCGGAGCGTCAGAACCCAGCTTCCGCAAGGCGGTGGCGGGAGGCGTGAAGATAGCATTCGGCACCGGAGTGGGTCCTTTTCCCCACGGAACTCAAGCCAAGGAATTTGAATGGATGGTGAAGTTTGGCATGACACCGGCGGCGGCCATTCGAGCAGCCACGTCGGTGGCTGCCGACCTGCTGGGCTGGCAAGACCGGGTGGGCTCAATTGAAGGCGGCAAGTTCGCCGACCTGATTGCCGTCTCCGGCGATCCGCTGGCGGATGTCACCGAACTGGAGCGGGTGAAATTCGTGATGAAGGGCGGGCAGGTGGTCAGGAACGACTTGAAGTAGCACGTCTGAATTCAGCGGCAGGGTTCGGGCTCATCAGCCGGAAACTGCCGTCGCGATGGCTTCGCCCAACTCGGTTGTGCGTGCCTTGCCGCCGATATCGGGCGTGCGCGGGCCATTGTGCCCCAGCACGGCGCTGATTGCGTTTTCCACGGCGGTGGCAGCGGCGTGTTCTCCCAGGTGGTCGAGCATCATCGCTCCTGACCAGATCTGTCCGATGGGATTGGCGATTCCTTTGCCGGCAATGTCGGGAGCGGAGCCGTGCACCGGCTCGAACATCGAAGGGCAATCGCGGTCGGGATTCAGGTTGGCCGAAGGTGCGATGCCGATGGAGCCGGTCACCGCCGGCCCCAGATCAGAAAGAATATCTCCAAACAGGTTCGACCCCACCACCACGTCGAACCAGTCCGGGTGGCGCACAAAATGCGCGGTCAGAATATCAATGTGGTACTGGTCGCTGCGCACGTCAGGAAATTCCTTGGAGATGGCCGCGAAGCGCTCATCCCAGAAGGGCATGGTATGAATGATGCCGTTTGACTTGGTGGCGGAAGTTACGTGGCGCCGGCGCTTGGCGGCCAACTGAAAGGCAAAGCGCATGATGCGGTCGCAGCCGCGCCGGGTAAACACCGATTCCTGCACCGCCAGTTCAGCTTCTGTGTTCTCAAACAGGCGGCCGCCGATATTGGAGTACTCACCCTCGTTGTTCTCGCGCACGACGCAGAAATCAATCTGACCCGGGTTCTTCAGCGGCGTTTCGATGCCTGGCAGCAGGCGCACGGGGCGCAGGTTCACATACTGGCGGAAACCGCGCCGGATGGGGATCAACAGTCCCCAAAGCGACACATGGTCGGGGACTCGCGGATGACCCACGGCCCCCAAGAACACGGCGTCGAAGGCGCGAAGCTGCTGCAAGCCGTCTTCGGGCATCATGCTCCCGGTCTTCAGATAGGTTTCGCAGCTCCAGCCAAATTCTTTCCAGGCGAACTGAAACTTGTGGCGGCGGGCCGCGGCTTCCAGCACACGGATGCCTTCGGGCACTACCTCGCGGCCGATACCATCACCGGCGATGACGGCGACTTTGTAGGTCTTGCTCATCGCGATAGCGGCTATGCCTGTTTCCCCCACAGCGCCAGCAACCGGCGCACGTCATCCACGTTTTCCAGTGTGCGCACCAACTCTACCAGCGCGTCGGCGTTCTGCCTGGGCCACCCAGCAAAGGCGGCGTTGCCCTGGAACTTAGTGGCCACCTCGTCGTAGCTCATGGGATTGGCGGGGCTGCCCTTGGCAAAATCGGCGCGGCCCTGGAGGACTTTGCCGTCCTTCAGGTGAATATGGATGATGGTGGTCATCTTGTCGTATCCTGCTCGTTCCGCTTCCGGATCAACATAGAAATTAACCCGCCGCAACATGGCCTGGGCTTCCGGCCGGTTGACCGCCTCGTCTGTATAGTCGCCTAACCCCGCATTGCCATAGAGCAGAAGGATGGCCATGCAGTATTCCATGCTGAACTTGGCCTGCAAGCCGGTAGTGGGGCGGTGATGAATGAGGGCGTTGGGCATGTTGTGGTTGGTGCCAACGTCCACCTTTTCAACCTGGTCAGGCTTGATGTTATTGGCGCGGATGAGGCGCAGCATCTCGGTCATGCCGGGATGAGTCAACGAACCAGAGGGGAAGGGCTTGATGGAGACGCCGGGCGAAGCAAAGGTCCAGGGATTGCCCAGCTTGTTCTGAATGAAGGAGGGCTCATAAGTGCCTCCGTAGGCGTGGAAGAAGCCGCGTGGCGCCTCCAGGATCTGCTTGGCAGCGGTCCAGCCGAGAGCGGCCAGGTCAGCGGCGAAAATTCCGTTCTCCGCGGCGTGGCCGGCATGAAAAGGCTTGGTCATGGTGCCGAAATTTTCGCGCAGTCCTGCGCCTTCGCTGGCGGCTATGCCCAGGGTGCGGAGGGCCTGGTCCAGGTCGAAGCCGCGCAGCTTGGCCGCAGCGGCCGCGGCGCCCAGCGTGCCGATGGTGCCAGTGGAATGGAAGCCATCTTCATAGTGACGAGGCGAAATCGCCTCGGCAATTTTGCACTCCACTTCCACCCCAACGTGATACGCGGCCATCAGGTCACGCCCCGAAACCTGTTTTGTATCTGCAACAGCGAGGGCGGCAGCCAGTACTGGAGCTGTGGGATGCGTCAGCAAGCCGTACACGCGGTCCTTGGCGACGGCCAGCTGCGTATCGTCAAAATCATCATTGTGAATGGCGACTCCGTTGGCGAACGCGGCGAAGCGAGGCGAAACCTTTATGGCAGTCCCGGCCACGGTGGCGCCCCCCGGCTGGAAGCCCCCCTGCTCCAGATATTTATGTACCAAAGGGCCGGTCTCGCCCGCTGAGCCGGAGAGCGCCAGGCCAAAGCCATCCAAGATGTCTTTCTTACCCAGTTCGACTACTTCGCGGGGAATATTTTCATACCTGGTATTGACGATGAACTCGGCGACATACCTGGTCAGGCCTTCTACGTGGGGAAATGGAGGAGGACATGCAGAGTTGCTCTCGCCCAGCATGGTCGTGCCTTGTCCCACAACACCCAGCGCAGCCGCGGTTGCCGAGCTGCGAAAGAAATCTCGTCTGTTCATCATTCCTTAGCCTGCCCGCCTCTGGACTTTTTCCTTAGACACGCGAGTGTAGTTTGCCGACCTTAACCCAACCTTAACAGCTGGGCAAGCCGGCACGATACGGCACCAATTCCAGTAATAATCCGCAACTGCCGACGACTTCCGAGCTCCTGGTCCAGAAACGGCGTCATCTATGTTACTGCGGCCATCTTCCGGCCTGTTTTAAGGGACGCTTAAGGTGCCTCGCCGTAGGCTTCTCGCGTGCTGGCGTCAGGCACGAATTCCAATTGTGGAGGATTCACGTGAACAGATTCAAAGCGCTGATTTTGGGCACTCTCATTGTCGGATTGCTGGCGGCTGCGTGGGGTGCAAAGAAGTCGGTGCTGGAGCTTTCAAAATCAGTTCCATTACCGACCCTTCATGATGGGGACTTCGACCACTTCGCGGTTGATCTGAATGGTCACCGGCTGTTTGCCGCCGCAGAGGAAAACTCCAAACTCCTGGTGTTCGACCTGGAAACCAATAAATTGATTCACACCATCACCGATCTGAAAGCGCCACACTCGATGGTGTATCGCAATGACCTGAAGAAGCTTTTCGTCGTGGATGGAGATTTGGGGTCGGTGAAGGTCTACGACGGCGCTTCCTACAAGCCGGTGGGCGACATCAAGCTGCGGGATGGCGCCGATTCGAGCGTTTACGATCCCGCCACGAAGTACCTGTACGTGGTGGACGGCGGAGACGACGGCCACATGCCGAACTCCTACATCGCCGTAGTGGATACCACGAATCAGAAACAGCTGAACGAGACCAAGCTGGATTCAAATGATGTGGAGGCGATGGCGCTGGAAAAGTCGGGGCCGCGCCTGTTTGTAAACATCCGCGGGAACAACGCGGTCGAAGTGTTGGACCGCAACAAGCTGAGCAAGCTGGCCACCTGGCCTTTGCCAGAAGACGCGAAAAAGCCGACGGCGCTTGCCTTCGACCAGAGCGGGCATCGCTTATTTATCGGCACCCGCAATCCGGGCAAGCTGGTTGTGCTTAATTCCGATACTGGGAAAGTTGTAGCCGATATCCCCTCCGCCTCCATGGTTGACGACATTGCTTACGATGCCACGCACAAGCGTATCTACTTCGCGGGAACCGATTTCCTGTACGTTTTCCAGCAATCCAGCCCGGACCATTACGCGCTGGAAGAACAGGTTCCGACGGGTTTCCGGGCGAAGACCGCGATCTTTGTGCCGCAACTCGAGCGCTATTACCTCGGAGTTCCTCACCACGCGGCCAAAACCGCCGAATTACGCGTTTATAAGGTGCTGCCCTAGGCCTGGCTCAGGAGTTGAAAATGAGCTGCTCTGCCAAATTACAGTTGGCGGCCCTGGGCTGTATTCTGGCCCTGGGTGTGCCGGTACGGATAGCAGCCCAAAGCTCTCGTCTCTTCGTGGCGAACAGCCGCGGCGACGACGTGACCGTGATAGACCTTGGCGCCAGGAAAGTGGTGGACGATATCAGGGTCGGCAAGCATGTTCATGGGCTGGCCATCCAGGCGGACGGGCGCCGGCTGTTCGCGACGGTCGAAACCGAGCACACGCTCAAGTTCATAGATACAGGTTCCGACAAGGTAACTGCTACGGTGCAATTGACCGGCAAGCCAAATGAGTGCGCGGTCACGCCCGACGGCAAGTATGTCGTCGTCCCTATCCGCGACGGCAACAGTGTGAACATTGTGGATGTGGCCCAGCAAAAGGTCATCAAAATCCTGCCCATTCACGTGCCTCACAACGCCTTCGACGCGGGCAGCAATCGCTTCGTTTTCGTGAGCTCCATGGATGACCATGAGATAGATGTGATTGATCTCTCCAAGATGGAGTACTCAGCCCATATTCCCGTGGGTGGAAGGCCCCGCCCTTATGTGGTGGTTCCCGGTGAGCAGAAGATGTATGTGGCGGTGAGCTATTTACACGGTTTTGAAGTTGTGGACATTCCCAGCCGGCGGGTGGTCCAGCGGGTTGAGATCCCGGCCCGGAATCCGCACGCGACCTTGGGCCCATTCGAAACCCCCGACACGTTCACTCATGGCCTTGCAGTGAGCCCGGATGGCCGGGAGGTGTGGGTGACGAGTGAAATGGACAACGCCATGTATGTTTACGATCTCAAGGCGAAAAAGGTTACGGCGCACGTGCCCACGGGCATCGGCCCCAACTGGGTAACTTTTTCCCCGGATGGAAAGTACGTATGCGTCAGCAATGCCGGCAGCGACGATGTTTCCATTATTGACGCAAGAACCCGGCGAGAGGTGGCGCGCATCAAGACCGGCAGCCAGCCCAAGCGGCTGCTAGCCGCTCAAGTACCGGCCCGCGCGGTTGATCCGCTGAAAAAAGATAGAGAGCCCTGATTCAGCGGATGGCGTTGGTATTGGGCCAGCCGCTAGCGAAGGCTCATCCCCTGAGCGAACGAATACTTTCCCGCCTTGGCCTGGCGGTCGCGCTGCTGATGCCGCCGGCGCACCACAATGGTAATCGTGAAAGCTGCCACAAGCAGCGCAAAGCAAAACTCGATAAAGAACTTTTCTGCGTCCAGCCAGTCGGTGGGACGGTTCTTCAGCTTGGTGTCGGTCAGCAGTCCGTGGACGAACCAGGCGAGCGCGGCGGGGTAGTTTAAGTAATGCAGCCGCTTCCACAGGTTGCGGCCGATGCTCAGCCTGGCCAGCGAGGTGAGCAGGACGATCAGCACGAAGTACAGCGAAATTGCGCCGATGGTATTAACGATTGGCTGGCTGGGTGAATGGACGGGAAGCAACAAGTCCATAACACGAAACCTGGGCGAGCGCAGCAGCAACAGTACCGCGGGATGTATTAGCACGGCCGTAAGGGCCAAATACGCGGTCCAGCGATGAAAGAGAAATATGTTGATGCGCCGATGCGGCCAGTGCCGATACGGGCTGTAGCGCGCCGCCATGAGAAGGCCAAGGCCGGCGTTGAAAGTAAGCAGGAAAACCGCTGCCAGAGCGAGGTCTGCTGAAGCATCGAGTACGGTCATCCTTGCGCCCTGTTCACGGCCCGAATCACCCTTCTCCCGACTATTTATTTCTTGCCGCCGCGGCGAGGTTAACAGACTCTGACCTGCCGACGAGAGCCAACACTAGACCAAAAGGTTCAGAGCGGCCAGGCTGAGAAGTCAGGCACGGGATTCACTCTTATAGAATCCCATGCCTGTCCCCTTGAATGTCGCGACTCCTAAAAGATGACCTTTATGGCGAACTGAATTTCGCGCGCCGTGGTAGTGGTTGAGGTCAGCAAACCAGCCACCCCGGTGGCCGTTCCCGTGCCGTCGAATATATCGGTATTGTCGGGGGTGATAGGAGGCGCGAAGTTGGGATGGTTAAGGATGTTGAAGAACTCCGCGCGGAACTGCACGTTGAAGTTCTCCGAAATGCTGCGGATGTAGTTGTTCTTGAAAATGGAGAAGTCCGTTTCCGTAACGCCGGGACCGATCAGCACATTGCGGCCGGAATTACCGCGCAGGTTGAAGCAGAGCGGGAACGCCACAGGAACGCCGCCGTTACTGGGCGGCGCTTTATCGCAGTTGGCTTGCCAGAAGGCCAGGCTGGGTGCGGTTGGAACTGCGAAACACTGGGTCTTAATGTAGTTGGTGGGACTTCCCGGATTGGTGAGGGTTTGGCAACCAGATCCACCCAGCCGATTGGGCACATCCCAATCATCGCTGCTGAGAGAATTAAGGGGATCAGACCCGGTTCCAAAAGTAGCCGTGAAAGGCACTCCATCACTGGCTGTGAAGATCAGCCCCAGTTCCCATCCCCCCAGGGCCCAGCCAGCCGGTCCTTTTAGCGCTTTGGGCGACGGCACGATCCATGTGCCGTTCACCACCAGCGTGCGCCCGACGTTGAAGTCCGAGAGACCGCGATTCAGTTTCATGTCGAAAAAGGGCAGGCTGGAAATGGAGTTGCCGAAAGTGTCTCCTGCTACCGAAGCTGAACCTGTGTCTATGCTCTTTGACCAGGTATAAGTGCCCTGCACCTGGAAACCATGGCTCATTCGCTTGGCGAGTTGCATTTCCAGCGCGTTGTAATAAGAGCGCCCCTGATACAGGATGCCGCGAATGGCGCCGAAGTTCGGGTTAAAGGGCTGTGCCGGCTGGCCGGCGTTAGGGCCGCTAACGAGGTTGCCGTTGGCATCTACCTGGGGCCAGAGATATCCGAAGGGAGTTTTGACCGGCATGATCTGGTCAAAATTGTCCGCGCGGAAAGGCTGATGTATACCGCGGGAGCCCACGTAGGCGATCATTCCCGCCAGGCTGGGCGTGAGCTGCTGCTGGAGGTTGAGATTCCACTGCATAACATAGTTGCGCTTGGGGTGGGGCTCAAGGTAGGTTTCCTGCACCTTGTTTCCCGGGAATACCGTAAGACCGGAAAAGAAGGTGCCGGGCGCCACATTGCCGAGGTTCGTATATTGGAAGAAGGGGAACGCCTGCGTGGTTAGAAGTACCATTTGATACGGCAGTGGTTGGACATCGAATACTCCAAACCCTCCGCGGACTGCCGTTTTTCCATTGCTGAGGGGGTCCCAGGCGAAGCCGAGGCGCGGCTCGAAGTCGCGCAGAGTGGGATTGCTGAAAAAGGGCTCACCCAGATGGGGAGCGGGGTCAGTCAAGACGCGCAAGTTTGCCAGCTTGCCGCTAGTCTCCGTCGGGACGGTTGACATTTCATAGCGCAAGCCCAGGTTCAGCGTTAGATTTGGCCGCCAGCGCCAGTCATCCTGCAGGTACATGCCGAACAGGGTCTGGCGCAGATTGCGCGGCGAGAGCGTCTTGGCCAAGCCACCTTGAAATTTGCTCGGATTATTAGTCAGGAAATCCTGGAGGTTGCCAAACCGCCAGATTCCATTGGGATCAGTGTCAGCAATTACGTTGAGCAGCATGCGTTCGAGCGAGACCCCAAAATTGATGGAGTGCTTGCCTTTGGTGAGGAAAGCGTCGTCGTAAGCCTGGATGGAATTCCAGTGGTAGAAGTAGGTCGGGCTGCCACCGACTCCTCCGGTGAAAGGCGTCACTCCATCCATGATGACCTGGGCGGCGGCCCTGCCGCCAAACGATCCCAGAGATTTATCAGTCGACAGGGGATTGATTGGGGTGGAGCTGTCGTTGTTGTTAACGGCTTCATGATTGCCGCCAATACGAATCGAATTCACCAGGCTGGAACGAAAACTGTGAGTCTCTTCCAACGCGGCAATCTGCCGTGCCGTTGTCGTATTAAACTCAACATTGTCTAAGCCGTCCGGAGAAGAGTAAGGCGTCTTGTCGTAAACGTAGGTAGCGAACAAGCTGTCCTTGTTCGACAGTTTGTGGTCAACACGCGTGGTGAAGTAATTCTCAGTCACCACCTGCTGTCCGGCAAAAGTAAAGACTCCAACATCGCCATTTCCGAGAATTGGGCCGTTGGGCAGATGCCAGAACGGCAGATATGCCTTCGCCGCCGGGTCCACCGTGATGGGGTTTGTTGTGCAAGGATTGCTGGGATCGCCACCGGGGATTGAGCACAGAATGCCATTGCGCGCCGCTGGCGAGGGCACGGTCGTGAGCGCGGTAATACCCTTAGACTGGCGTATGCCTTCATAATCGGCGAAGAAGAATGTACGGTCCTTGATGATCGGGCCGCCAATCGCGCCGCCAAACTGATTCCGCTTGAAGGGCGGGATGCTCGAGCCGTCGAAGAAGTTTCTGGCGTCGAGCGCGCTGTTGCGGAGAAACTCGTAAGCGCTGCCGTGAAAGCGATTAGTCCCGGATCGCGTAATGGCGTTTACCACACCACCTGAGGTCTTGCCATAGTCGGCGGAGTAGTTGGTGGTCAACACCGAGAATTCCTGGATCGCGTCCACGCCCAGGCTCCCGCCCAGCACGCTTCCAGGCGCCCCATTGGCGTAATCGTTCAGACTGATGCCGTCCAGCCGATAGTTATTTTGTTGCGGACGGGCGCCGGAGATGGTCAGTTGTTGTCCAAACCCGCGATTTCCCCGGTCGGTGCCGCTGGCGAACGAGGGCTGAGTTGGGACCCTGTCTACGCCGGGTTGCAGGGTAGCCAGGTCAGTCCAACTGCGGCCGTTCAGGGGCAGCTCGCGCACGGTGGTGGCGTTCACCACAGCGCTGATGTCCGAAGTCCCCAGTTGTACCGCGGGAACCTCGCTGGTCACGACCACGGTTTCCCTGGTGGTGCCGACCTGCATCGTCACGTCTAGAACTTGAGTTGCGCCGACGGTCAGCAGGACCCCGCGCCGCACTTCGGTACGGAATCCTGGGGCTGTGCATTTCAGTTCGTAGGTTCCAGGCAGCAGGTTGGGCGCGGTATAGAGGCCGTCCGTGTTAGCTGCAACATTGCGTGCTACTCCTGTCGCTTCATTTGTGATGGTGATCGAGGCTCCGGGAACCACCGCGCCCGATGGATCCTTCACCGTACCGGAGATTGTGCCACCCGCCACCTGGGCAGAGGCTGGGACAACAAACAGGAGCGCGATCAGAAGGGGACAAACAGCCGCCAACACCCTCAAACGTATAAAGGAAAACATGGCCCGGTTCCTCCTCGTCGAAAAGTGTCAGACCAGCTAATTAATGCGCACGTGCTAAGAATGACTTCGACTTACCCGGACCGATCCCGAACGCAGGGGGACCATCTTTCGCATTGTTCCGGCAGTGCAGGCACAACTTTCGGAATCCAGCTATTGCCGCCTCCTGTAATGGGAGTTT
>DATEGM010000516.1:0-10194 GCA_035280085.1 Terriglobales bacterium | reverse complement strand
GAAAAGCCTGACGGGAAACCGCTCGGGAGCGCTGCCGGAGCAGCAAACTTTCTTGTGTGATCATCCTTGAGCCTTGTCCGGAATTCTCCGGGTCCGCAACTCTCCTGAACCGCGGTTGGTGTCAAGTTGGAGCAGATAACTGGGTTTTAGGTTGTTCGCCCTGCAAAAGCCGGGTGAAACCCTGGACGCCTACAAAAAACACTTATCCTGCGCGGTGCGGCCGGCCCGGAAACACCGGGTCATTGTACAGGGCCGGAGGCCTGGTGTCGCCTTTACAGAGGCTTAAGGCCAGTGAGCACGTTCTATGCCCATTATCCTACAGCGCCTGCCTGATAACCGGTATGTGACCTGCATCACTGCCTCGGCGGACAGTAAAAGCGACACTGGTGCTGGAAAATGACCGCGCATGCGGCCTGCGGTGAGGAGAAGCGCTATGTCAGAACTTTTCGAAGCCGAAGTGAAAATGGAAAAGCAGTCTTCGATTTTGCCCCTCCTGCTGCTTCTGTCCCTGATGGCGGCGGTACTGGGCGTGGTGGCTTATGTGGTCCTGGAAATCCGCGCCCGGCAGCCGCTCTCCACTAAGGAAGCAGCCGGCATAGTGGAGAACATTATTAAGGCCCAGGGCCCCGCAGTTGTCCACTTCCACGCCGGCTTGGTCATGCCCAGCGTGGATGAGAAGCCTCGCGATCCGCACTATCGCCTGTTGGAGAAGGCAGGAATTGTGAAGACCGCCAAGGCCACTGGCGGCGGCACCATGGTTTCTCTACTGCCAGCGGGTGAACGCCTGTCTTCCATTTCCGGTTTCAAAAAGTGGAAGAACGCGGACGGCACCACTTCCTACGCCATACCTCTGGCGGAGCGGCAGTTGGTAGAAGTTTCTAAAGTCACCATGAACGGGGTTAACGACGCGGCAGTCGAGTACACTTGGAAATGGATGCCCAATCAACTGGGAGATGACTTTGATGCCGCCGGCGACCGCGTAAAGGCCTTCAACACCTGGGACCGGGCCACCCTGATTGATAAATACGGCGCCGATTTCTACCACGCTGCTCCAACGCGCGCTTCTGTCAACCTGATGCGCACCGACAAAGGCTGGAAAATCGCAAGCGATTGAAACGGGAAGTCACGAACCCGTAAAAAGCCGCATCAATCCGCGCGCGGGCAGGTCGGGAACCAGAAAGCGCGAGCCGCGCACACCGGCGGCGCGGGCCAGCGCCTCTGCTGCCAAGTAACCGCTGCGCACGGCTCCCTCCATCGTGGCCGGCCATCCCGTAGCCGCCCAATCGCCGGCCAGGAGGACGCGCGGCCAGGCAGTCAACGCGGGCGGAAGATTGCGGTCGGCACCCGGAGCGGGCGACCAGGTGGCGTGGACTTCCTTAATCACCGTGCTTTTCACCAGCCGCGCATTGCGGACCGCGGGGAAGAACTCTCCCAGCTCGCGCACAGCCAGCTCAACAATTTCATTCTTTGATTTGTCTACCAGCGTCTTCGAAGAGCTTACCACCAGCTCGACATAGCTCCCCCCGTCTTCCGCCTTTCGCCCCAGGAGCTTCGATTTGTGGAACATCCACTGGATGCTGCGGTCGAGCAGCACGGCGTGTTCAAGCTCGGTGATCTGGCGATCGAACCAGAGATGAATTCCGGTGATGGGCGAACTCTCCATCTGCCCGGCTGCTTGCCGGAGCGGCTCCGCCACTCCGTCCTGCGGCAACACCCCGCCGATTGCATTGAACGGCAGCGCCGCCACAAAAAAGTCGTATGCAGCCTCGGTGCCCGCCACGCACAGCTTGACCTTCTCCGCATCGGCGGCAAAGGCTTCCACCGGGGCCCGCAACCGCACTTCCCCGCCCCGCTGTGCAATGTAATCTCCGGCGGCGCTGTACAGCTCCGTGAGTGGCACGGTGGGCACGCCCATGCGCCCGGCGGCCGCTGATTTCAGGAACGATTCACGAAAGACCTGCGCCCCATAACGCACTGAGCTGCGCTCCAGCTCCTCATTCAGGGCGCTGACCAGCACCACCTTCCAGAAGCGTTCCACCGCGCGCGGCGTTTGCCCGTGGCGCTCCAGCCAGTGGCGAAAATTTTCGCTGCCATCGTCTTCAGCTCCCCGGGCAATGGCGAGCATGGCGCGCGCAATCGCCAGCTTGTCACGCAACCCCAGCGACGCCGCCAGCAGGAATGAAGGCGCAGCGTGCAGAGGCGCGGGCAGCCAGGTCGGCGAAATAGCCGACTGCCGCCCGCCCGGTTCCACAAACACCAGGCGGTCGAACCAGCGAATTTTCTCCTCCACTCCGACGCGCCGGTAGAAGTCCATCAGGTTGGTACAGCAGCCCAGCAGCACGTGCTGGCAGTTATCCACTACTTCACCGGTGCCGGGATGCTGGTAGGAGGAAGCGCGTCCGCCCAGGTAAGGACGGCGCTCGAAAAGACTCACGCGGAAACCGGCCTCTGCCAAGGCACAGCCCGCCGCCAGTCCTGCGAGCCCGCCACCCGCCACGGCCACCGTGGCGCGGGGTTGGCTGGAGCTACCGCTCATGCGGTGAAGCGGCGCGCCAGGCCGCGCGTCAGAATAGCCACCTTTTCCGTCTTGGTCAGGCGCACCCGGTGGCGGAAGACGTCGTAGCCACATTCGGCGATTTTGTCCAGCAACCGCCGGTAAATGGTCACTAGCACCCACAGGGCCGGCTGGCTGTCTGGCTCGATCAGGGGAATCAGCTCTTCGGCGGCGCGGTAGTAACTGCGAGCGCGCTCTGCCTCCAGCTCCAGCACCGGGCGCAGGCGCTCAATCTCGGGACTTCTGAGCGCCGAGGCCGACAGGCCGAACATGGCCAAGTCTTCCTTCGGCAGATAGATGCGGCTCATGGCCGCATCCTCCTTAACGTCGCGAATGATGTTGGTGAGCTGGAAAGCCACCCCGCACTGCTCGGCCAGTTTCTCCGCGGCAGGGTCTTCGTAACCGAAAATGCGGATGCAGATAAGACCCACCACCGAGGCCACGTGGTAGCAGTATTTATAGAGCTCGTCGAAGGTCTCGAAGGAAAGCTTCAGCCCGGGCCCATCGAGCATTTCCCGCACATCCATGGCCGTGCCTTCCACCAGCGCGTCCAGAAGCTCCGGCTTGATTCTGAAAACACGCACCGTATCGGCCAGGGCCAGCAGCACCGGTTCGTCGCTCACACCGCCCGCGAGCACGGAATGCATCTGGTTGCGCCAGTCTTCCAGCCGGGCCAGGCGCTCTGCCGGCAGCCGTCCGGGATCGTCGCTCAGGTCATCGCTGTGGCGCATGAAGGCGTACACCGCGCTCAGCGCGTCGCGCTTGGGCCGGGGCAGGGCCATGAAGGCGTAGTAGAAGTTCTTGGCGCTCGAGCGGGCAATGCGCCGGCACACGCTGTAGGCGGTATTCAGCTGCGAGTCCGTCACCGCCGCAGGAACAGCCTGGTCGCTGGCGCTCATAAAAGCTTCCGCAGCCCGGCCCGGGCCAGCAGCGCCATTTTGCGTGTTTTGGAGATAACGGGCCGCCGGCGCAGCACGTCATGACCCTGGTCCTCGATTGCCTGCAGAATGGCCAGACCGCCGCGGCTGAAAAGCTCAATGTCAATGGCCAGCTCGCTATCCACTTTCTGCGCCAGCGGCAGGCCTTTGTGGAACCACTCCCGGGCGCGCTGCACTTCAAAACGCATCAGCTCGAGGAACTGCGGCGTCGCGCGGCGGTCGGCGATGTCCTTCTCCGTCACTCCGAAGCGCCTCAGATCTTCCAGCGGCAGATAAATGCGCCCTTTGCCGTAATCCACGGCCACATCCTGCCAGAAGTTGGCCAACTGAAGCGCGGTGCAGGTGTAATCGGAAAGCTGCTGCCGCTCGTCATCGCGATAGCCGCAGGCATATAGAACCAGCCGGCCCACCGGATTGGCCGAGTAGTGGCAGTATCCCAGCACATCCTCAAAAGTTTCATAGCGGCTGACGCGCTGGTCCTGGCGGAAGGCGGTCAGGAGGTCGGCAAACGGCTGGCGGGGAATTTCGCAAGCACGCACCGTCTCAGCCAGGGCCACGAATACTGGATGGCGCGGCTGCCCGGCGTAGCAGGCGTCCAGCTCTCCTTCCCAGATGTCGAGCAACTGCAGCGCATGCTGCGGATTGCCCACCTCGTCACCCAGGTCGTCGGAAATGCGGCAATAGGCGTAAATGCTATGGAAGTGCGGCCGCAGGCGCCGCGGAAGGAACCAGGTGGCTACCGAAAAATTTTCGTAGTGGCTGCGCGCCAGGCGCTCGCAATAAAGCTTTGCCTCTGCCACTGACGGCGTCACCGCAGGAATGGCGTACTCGGCCGGCAGCGCCTGCCAGCCGGGCGCATCACTTGCGGCCATGGGCTGGGATCCGTTGCTGGCAATGGATGGCATAAAGCTGCGGTTCCCAGTCGTCAATGCGGCCTAGTGTCCCGGGATGATGGCGGTTTTGATGTCGCCGTTGCGGTTCAGCATGTGGTGCAGCACCTGCTGCAGGCGCGAAAGCGGCGCCTCCCCAGTGATGTAGTCGGTGCCCCGGATTTTGCGTTCCGCGATCAGGGCAAACGCGCGCCGCACCGTCTCCGGTGTGTGATGGAAGGTAGCCTTCAGCGTGATCTCCGAGTAATGCAGCCGGTTGGTGTCGAGCTGCACCTTGGTGCCGCTGGCGCAGCCGCCGAAGAAGTTCACCGTACCGCCTTTGCGCACCATCTCCACCGCCCACTCCCACGCCTGCGGGCGGCCCACCGCTTCGATCACAATGTCGGACCCGCGCTTCTCCCTCGTGAGCACACGCACTGCATCCACCGCATCGGACACCTTGGTGATCTGCACCACGTCATGCGCGCCCATGCGTTTGGCTGCCTGCACCTGTGAATCGCGCTTGACCACTGCGATCACATGGCAACCGGTCAGCCGCGCCACCTGCACAAACATCATGCCAATGGGCCCGCCGCCGATTACAGTCACGGTGTCGCCAATCTCGGGCTTAGTCTCGTGTAATCCGCGCAACACGCAGGCCAGCGGCTCGGTCATGGCGGCTTCTTCAAAACTCACGCCAGGTGGCATGGCCAGCATGTTCGATTCCACGATGCGCCGCGGAATGCGAATGTACTCGGCATACGCCCCGTTGTTGAACAACAGGTCCTCGCAGAGGTTCTCCTGGTGCTTGGAGCAGTAAAAGCACGTCTGGCAGGGCGCGGAGTTCAGCGACACCACCCGCATGCCTTTGCGAAACCCTCTAACCCCGGAACCTACTTCTTCGATCACGCCGGCCAATTCGTGGCCGAACAGCGCCGGCGGAACAATCATGCGCGCGTGGTATCCGCGCTGGTACACCTTCAGGTCGGTGCCGCAGGTGAGCGCTACCTGCACCTTGATCAGCACCTCGCCTTCCCCTACCCGGGGAATGGGAACCTGCTCGATTTTGACGTCCTCTTTACCATAGAGGACCGCCGCCGTCATCTTACCGTTCACTCTGAGTGTCCTTCCCATGCGCTGCCCGGCTGAATAACGATCTTCAGCGAGTCCGCTTGCGGATGAGCCGCCAAATTAAGCGCCTTCAGGCTCTCCTCTAACGAGAAGCGATGGCTGATCAGCCCTTCCAGGTCCATCTCCCGGCTGAAAACAAAACCCACCGACTCCTCTTGCAGGTCCACGGAAGCGCTATATGAACCCAGCAATGTCTTTTCGTCCACGCAGACCGCACCCGGGTCAATTACCGCCTCCCCGTGGACGGTTTGCGCAAACAACAGCACACGCCCCCCGGGACGGCACGCGTCCATCGCGGGACGAATCAGCTTGTTCCCTCCTACTGCCAGGATGACTGCGTCGGCCCCACGCCCCTCGGTGAGTTCCCGCACTCGCGAAACCAAATCGGTTTGCGAGCCATCTACCGTTTCCTCTAGGCCGAATCTCTTAGATATTTTAAGCCTCTGCGGAAACAAATCGGAAGTTATTACCCGTGCCCCTGCCCTCCTGGCCAGTGACCCCAGGATAATGCCAATAGGTCCCTGCCCGATAACTACCACCGTTTCATCTGTTTGCAGCCGCAGCGTCTCTATTCCTTTTTGGCAGGTGTTAACCGGTTCCACAAAACATGCCTGCTCGAAGGAAACCTCGTCAGGAATGCGCACCACGCCCCGCTCCACAATCCAATCCATTACCCGGACATACTCAGAAAACCCGCCGCCACTGGGCTCATATCCCGCTGTGCAGCCCACCTTCTTGTACACCGGACATTGCGCAAACACCTTGTGCCGGCAGTAGTAGCACTCCCCGCAAGGAATGTGATGGAAGGCCATCACCCGGTCCCCGGCCTGGAAGCGGGTCACGCCCTCTCCCACCGCCGCCACCACTCCCGAAGTTTCATGGCCGAAGATGCGCGGCGCCGAGTGGGAGCCGGTGGCAATCTTCTTCAGGTCGGTGCCGCAGATGCCGCAGGTGTGGACCCGGATCAGCAGCTCTCCCAGGCCAATCTTCGGCACCGGGACGGTTTCGAGCCGCACATCCTCCTTGCCGTGATACACGGCGGCCCGCATGGTGGCCGGAATCGCTTCCCGCCCCTGCTTCACCGTGAATTGGCCAGCTACTGCCATCAATGTCGTCCCGATCCCATGGGGTGAAGGTCAGCCTCGCCTACGCCCACATTGCGCGCGGGTTGGTTGTACCACTCCAGCCAGTCGCAAAGCGTGACGGCGGCCCGCTCACTGTTGCGTTTCAAATAAAGTAACTTCTTCCATAACCACGGGCGAATGGCGGCATGCATCACCAGCGCGCCGCTGCGGAAGCGCCCTTCCGCATCAATGAACCTCTCCAACTGGGGAAACTCGAAGTCATATGCGTCCGAGATGGCCTTTACCGCCATGAAATCCGCTTTCCGGGACACCGCCCCGCGGGCTACTGCCGCCGCTTCCATATCCACGGCGCTGGCGCCATAAGCGTTTGCCAATTTCTTCTTCTGCTGTACGTCCGCAACTGAGTTCCAGCTCACCAGCGTGCCTTGCCCTTCCGCCATTTCCAGAACACTGCCGTCGCTTGCGTCCACCAGGCGGTTGGGAATAAACAGGCTCCCCACTCGCGCGCCGGGATCCAGGCCGCCTGCCAGTCCCACCGAGATAACCAGAGCAGGCTGGTACAGCCTGATCACCGCTTCGCAGGCCCGCCGCGCCGCTTCCGTTCCAATTCCGGCGCAGACCAGCACGGCGCGCGGGTTCTCGTAAAACTTGTAGCGCCTGCCCTCGTATTCCCGCTTCGCGGCACGCCAGTTCTTGATGGCCCCAGCAACCTCGCGCTCCAACGCGGCAATGATGGCGACCTTGGGCATAACTTCAGCTCACTAGCTATCTAAGTGGCTAGCTAACTAGCTACCGACTTGACTAGCCGACCTGCTTAGCTAGTCAGCGAGACAGCTAGTCAGCTATATAGCCGTGTTTCCGGAACCAGTCCACGGCCCGGCGCAGGGCGTCATCCACAGGAACGATCTTCCAGCCCAGCGCCCGCTCGGCCTTGGCCGATGACACAAACATCTTCTTGCGCCCCATGCGTACCGCGTCTAACGTCACGCGCGGCTCGCGCCGCAGCAGCAGTCCAGTAACCGCCGTATCCACCACCCCCGACGCCATCGCCACGGCATACGGCAGCTTCACCCTGGGCGAGGACAGCCCGGTGATGGCGGCCAGCTTGTCCAGAATCTGTTTCAGGGTCAGGTTTTCCCCGCCCAGGATGTAGCGCTCACCGCGCCGGCCTTTTTCCAAGGCGGCTACGTGCCCGCGCGCGACCTCGGCCACGTCCACCAGGTTCAGTCCGGTATCCACGTAGGCGGGAAATTTTCGTTTCAAAAAATCAACAATGATCCGCCCCGTGGGTGTGGGCTTGATATCGCGCTCACCTACCGGTGTGGTGGGATTCACTACCACCACATCTGCTCCGGCGCGTGCCGCCTGCAGCGCCAACTGCTCGGCCTGGAACTTCGATTTTTTATAGTGGCCGATCATGTTGCCCAGGCCCACCGGCGAATTCTCATCCGCCAAATGCCCGTTGGAGGTGAAGCCCATCGTGGCCACGCTGCTGGTGTAAACAACCCGCCGCACACCGGCTTCTTGCGCCGCCTGGAGGATGTTCCGGGTTCCCTCCACATTCGACCGGTACATCTCCTGCGGTTCGCGCGTCCACAGCCGGTAATCGGCGGCCACGTGGAACACCGCCTCGCAGCCCTCGACTGCCTTGCGCAACGACTCCGGCTCGCGCAAATCGCCGGTTACGCGCTCTCCCGCTATGCCTTCCAGATTGGCCGTGAGACTCGTGGGGCGGACTAGAAGGCGAAGCTCGGCTCCCTGGTCGGCCAACCAATGCGCCACGTGACTGCCGACGAATCCCGTCGCTCCTGTGACCAACGCCTTCATGAGGGTGAGGGCGCTATTCGAGCTGTTCCGGGTGCAGCGAAATGTGCTCGCCCGCCATGCGCTTCTCCCAGTACTGGCGGACCCAGTTTTCCCAGCTCTTGCCCGCCGCCATGTCCCGCCCGGTGAAGGCCAGGGCGGCGATATCGGCGTAGCTGACGGAAACCTTCCCGCCCCCGGTCTTGGGCATAATGCGGACAAACGAATCGTTCAGGGTTCGCCCCGTGCGGCGATCGAAAACATAACCTTCCACTACGGTGCTGTCCTTGCGTGTGATCTGTACGTCGCCACGGTAGTCGAAGGCCTGCTCCAGGGCTGCGCGCACTTCCTCTGCGCCGGCCAGTTCCGGCACCCAGCCTTCCAGGTTCTCGCGGCTCTTACCGGGAGCTACCTCCAGTGCGTCGGGGCTGGCGGCGGGTTGGTGTCCGGCTTCCCTGCCGCTCACGCCCGTATCTCCTGTTGCGAGTTGCTCTCGATTTGCACCAGCGGGTTGTAGCTGTGTACCGGACGCACCGGCTCCTCCAGCAGCTTGAGCGCGCCCGCATCCGGATACGTATGGAAGAACGTGGCCTTCACCGTGTCCCAAAGGCCGCCCAGCGAACTGAAAGTATGGTTCACCGCGGAAGCTTCATAGCCGCTGTGCACCATGCAGTTGGCGCAGCGCGGATTGCCGGACTCGGTGCCGTAGCGCTCCCACTCGGTGGCTTCCAATAGCTCCTGAAAGGTATCGGCGTATCCGTCCTGCAGCAGGTAGCAGGGTTTTTGCCAGCCAAAAATGTTGAAGGTGGGCATGCCCCAGGCAGTGCAGGGATAATCGCGCTTGCCCATCAGGAATTCCAGGAACAGCGGCGACTGGTTGAAAACCCAATTCGGCTTGCGGTTGGCCAGAATGGCGCGGAACAAGCGGCGGGTGCGGGCACGCCCCAGGAAATGGTTCTGGTCCGGCGCCTTGTCATAGGAATAGCCGGGCGAGAGCATCATGCCCTCCACTCCTAGCTCCATCATCTCGTCAAAGAAGCCGCGCACGCTCTTGGGATCGGCGCCATCGAACAGCGTGGTGTTGGTGGTCACGCGAAATCCGCGCTGCAGGGCTTCCTTGATGCCTTCCACCGCCTTTTCGTAGCCGCCTTCCAGGCAGACGGAAAAATCGTGGTGCTCGCGCTGCCCGTCCAGATGCACAGAAAATGTCAGGTACTTGCTCGGCTTGAATAGGTCAATCTTCTGCTGCAGCAGCAGCGCATTGGTACACAAGTAGATGTATTTCTTGCGCTCTACCAGTCCGGCGACGATCTCCCCGATTTGCGGGTGCAGCAGCGGCTCGCCCCCGGGAATAGACACCATGGGCGCGCCGCATTCCTCTACCGCCCGAAAGCATTCTTCGGGCGTGAGTTCCATCTTGAGCACGTGGCCGGGGTACTGGATCTTGCCGCAGCCGGCACAGGCCAGGTTGCAGCGGAACAGCGGTTCCAGCATGAGGACGAGCGGGTAGCGCTTGCGTCCCTTCATCTTCTGTTTCAGGACGTAAGTTGCTACCGTCCACATCTGCGAAATCGGTACCGCCATTCGTCTCCTTTCAGGTAACTTAGGCTCTAGGCAATGCCTGTACTCCCAATCCCACTTCCTGCGTCCCCGCCAGCACCTTGGAATACGTGGTCAGCGCCAACAGCGGGAAGTATTGCCGGTACAGGTGGTACATCAGGTAGAACACCCGCGGGAACCCTGTTCCGGTGTAGAGGGGCTCATCCCAGGAACCGTCCTTCTTCTGCGTCCGCAACAGATAGGCGATGCCGCGC
>DATEGM010000515.1:0-5879 GCA_035280085.1 Terriglobales bacterium | reverse complement strand
TGGCGCGGGCACGCCCGCCCGCGAGGCCCTGCTCCGACGGCACAAGAACTTCATCGCCGCTGATGCACGCGGATGACACGGATTAATCCGAGATGATCACTGTTTAGCAGCTCCCGTGGCCTCACGCCTAAAGGCGAGCCTCTTTAGCCAAGATCAATCGGCATGGCTGAAGCCATGCCCTGATACGAAGCAATTGCCAATCACCAGACAGCTACCTACTACCGGTTTCATGCACCTTCGTAATCCCGCTATCCACCACGTTATTCCTTTTCCTTTGACCCACTTACATCCCCAGCGCAGAAAACGCAACACACCTGTGCTGGAAAACATCCAAATGCTGGTAGAATCCGCTCCCAGAACGCCTTTGGGGATGTGGGTTTTCGCTGGGGAGTCACATGGATAATGAGGGGCGCGAGTCCGGGAACAAACAGGCTGGGCCAGTCAATGAAGACCAGGAGGAAAACCGAAAGATCCGCCGCCTGCAGATCATGATGAACATGGTTATGTCGGTGATCAGCCAGGACACCGACCTCACCATCGAAGAAGCATCCGAACTGGTGGCCAACAGCAAGCGCGCTGCGCTGGCCATGTTCCCCGACAAGGAATTCGCCTACGACATCATCTACAAGCCCCGCCTGCAGCGGCTTATGAACGAGCGCTTCCGGCTGCAATAAAACCAATCCACAACAGAGGCACCGAGACACAGTGTCAACCGGGATTTTTGAATTTCGTCTTCTCTGTGCCTCTGTGTCTCTTTGGTGAAAACTCGCTTACTCCCGCTCCACCCGCGCCAGGCGGACGTTAAGTGTGCCCCATTTCACCTTGGCTTTGAGTTGAACCGGAATGCGCTGAGCGTCGTCGCTGTACCACACCCACACTCGGCCTTTGTTCTTGAGCGGCCCGCCGGTGGCGATGGCGCCCACGCGCAAGGTTGGAAACGTCCCAGCCGGCGTCTTCACCTGCTCCCGCGCCTCTACGGTGGCGGTAATTTCGCCCGTGGCTCCGCCATCGTTAAGCGGAAACACGAACCTCTCCCCGGGCGCCAGCGGCAGCGACCCCACGTAATAGAACCCTGACATCACGTCAGTCACGCAGCCCGGGATAGGATGTTCCACGTGCTTCACCGCGCCGGTTCGCAGGTCCTTCTCCTGTAGCAGGCTCTTGAGGCGCGCATAGTCGAAGTGAACTTCAGTTTCGCGCCGGCGTGAGCCTTCCTGGGTGCTCTTGGAAACGGCAAGCGAACAGAAGTTGCGGGGATTAATGGTGGTGCGGAATTTATCGTGCACCGCGAACAGGAGGTTGATGAAGCCGGAAGTGTCCGCCGTCAAAACCGCGTGCTGCCCCTCGGGTGAAGATTGCATCGCCAAGGTGGCTGTGCCCGCGCTCAGCAGGCGCCAGTCGGCATTGTAAAAATACATCTGATGGGCGGGAAAGCGGTAATGCTGCGAGGGTGGCAGTATGCGCGCGGCGGGCGAAATATCGAGCACGCTCTTCACATCGGCCGCGGGTGAAGGATTCTCCGCCACGCCCGCGAAAACCGAAGCAGTGCCGGGCCGCGCCGGGGTAATCGCGGCCCAAAGCGCGATGGCACAGGCAAGTTGGACTGGCGGACGCATGGCTAGTGGAACCACACCATCTTGACTGCCAGGGCAGCCATCATGGCTACGGCGCCCAGCACAGCGTTGTATTCGCGGTGCTTGCAGTATAACTGGCTGGAGAACCTGCCCTGACGCCCTTCGGCGGGCGCCCAGCGCGGCACAAACCGCGGCACCCGCTGCTCATACTCCGTGAACTCCGGAAAGCGCCCCCGCAAAAAGCGTTCTTCCGCCAGCACTACCGGCAGATAAACAACGGCAAACAGCGACACAATGGCTATGGCCACCCACCAACTGCGCGCCGCCACCGCAAACCCTGCCGCCACCACCAGAGAACCAAGGTAAAGCGGGTTGCGCGTAAAGGCGTATGGGCCCGTGATAGTAAGGCAGGTGTTCTTCTGAACGTGTCCGGAAGCCAGCGCACGCAAGGCCAGTCCGGGAATGCAAATGGCTGCGCCTGCCAGCAGAGACTCGCGGCTGGGCCGCGCCAGCCAAAAGTAAACGATGGCGAATACAAAACCCAAGGGCACGCGAATGCGGCGTGCGGTATCTCCCCAACTAAACAAGCCCGCTCCCCAACAATTTCCGTGCTGCCTGGAGCACATCTCGCGCCGTTATGGCCATTAGTCCGGGGTCGGGGCGCTTTCGACTGGAGCGCGCTGCGGCTCGCTCGGCGCTGTCGGTGGCGGAACTGAGGGGGCTGCGCAGGACCATGCTGCGAGTGCCGAAGGGTCCATTGCGCGCTGGGCTGGTAGGCCCGAACAGAGCGACCACGGGCACATGCAGCGCGGCAGCCAGGTGCATGGGGCCGGTGTCGCCGCCAATGAAGAGCTGCGCTCGCCGGGTGAAGGCGATCAGTTCGCTAACTGAGCAGGAGAGCGCAGTAGCGGTTCCGCTGCTTGCCGCCTCCACCGCCCGCACCAGCGATTCCTCGCCAGGACCAAAATTCACCAGGCTGCGCAGACCTAAGGCTTGCAATCCCTGAGCTACTTCGCCATAGCGCTCCGGGGGCCACTGCTTGCCTTCCCAGCCGGCTCCGGGGTTAAGGAGGGCGAACTGCCGCGCTCCAAGCTGCTGCAAGCGGCGTTCGCAATCCGCCTCTGCCGCGGGATGGATGGGGAATTCGATTTCAGGAACCTCCGCCGGCACGCCACTGATAGCGGCAGCCAAGGCAACGTTCTGTTCGACGACGTGAGTGCCGCCGGCTTCCACGGTGCAGCTGTAGAAGACACCGGCCGCATGCTCCCGAGGGCGCTCAAATCCGGCGAACACCTCCGAACCCGTCCAACGCGACATCAGCGCGGTGCGGACTGTGCCCTGAAAGTCTATGGCCAGCTGATATTTGGCGGCGCGCATTTCTCGCCACGCAGCCGCCGCTTCCTTCCAGGTCTCGTCCGAAAAAGGAGCCATACGCCACGCCAGCGTATTCACCACCTGCACAGCATCGAGCAAGGGGCGACCCGGACAGCGCACTCCGGCGCGCGGCGTGTCGGGCGCGCAGAGCAGCTCCGCCCAGCGCTCTTCGATCATCCAGCCGAGGATTGCGGTGGGAAAAGCACGGCGCAGCAAAGTGGCGGCGGGCAAAGCGTGAATGACGTCGCCCATGGAGCCCAACCGCACGATGAGCAGGCGTTCCACATCTTGCGCCGCCTCCTGCACCTCCGCCTCGTGGCGGCGCATCAAGACGCCCTGCTCCGATTCCGGAATAATCGCCAGGTGCATCTCACTTCTTCATGGCACGCAGCATTTCGCTGCTGGAATGGTTCTTGGGATCACCAACAATTTCCACTCTCCCCCCGCACTCCCGCACCACCTCGCGTTCGGGAACAGTTTCCGCGCTGTAATCGGTGCCCTTGGCCTGAACATCGGGGCGAATTTCGCGCACCAGGGCCCGCACGTCGGGCTCCGAGAAGATCACCACCGCATCAACATCTTCGAGAGCGGCAATGATTTCGGCGCGCTCCTGCTCCGGCATCAGCGGCCGCCCATCACCTTTAAGCTGGCGAGCGCTGGCATCGGAGTTGATGGCGACCACCAGCCGGCCACCCAGCGCCTTGGCCGCGTGCAAGTAGCGGACGTGTCCCACGTGCAACAGGTCAAAGCAGCCGTTGGCCAGCACAATCGTCTCGCCTCTACGTCGCCATTCCGCCACCTGCGGCTGCAGCGCCTGCCGGTTCACAATCTTTTTGGAGGGCACGGTCAATGTTATCGAAAACCTGCGCTCAATGGGGGCGCACGGCCGGCGGGACATGCTGCAGGACTTCGAGCAATTCCTGCCGCGTTACGGTGGCCGTACCCCGCTTCATCACTACGATACCGCCGGCGTAATTAGCCAGTTGCGCCGCCGCTTGCGGGTCGGCGCCCGCGGCCAGCGCCGCGGTATAAACGGCTATTACCGTGTCGCCGGCCCCGGTCACATCGGTTACCTGGTCGCTGCCGTAAATTGGGATGTCCACCGGCTTCTGCTTGCGGGCAAACGCCACCATGCCATCCCGGCCGCGCGTGATGACCAGCGACTGCAGCTTCATCTTCTTCATGATCTGCTCGCCGGCGGAGAGCAACTTTCCCCAGTTGTTGCCGATCCTCAAGCGTAACAGCTCTTCCACTTCCGGCTCGTTGGGCGTGGCCGCGGATACGCCTGCGTATTCCAGCATACGGTAGCGTGAATCCAGGGTTATAGGGATGCCGTTCCAACCACCGGCGCGAATGGAATCGAGAATCTCCGGCGTAGCCGCGCCATAGCCATAGTCGGAGACCAGCAGCGCGTCGGAAGCATGAGCGTACTGCTTGGCGGCCAGGATCAGTTCGCGTACCACATGCTGGCTGGGCTCGCTCTCGGGTTCGCGGTCTACCCTTACCACTTGCTGGCGCGCCGAATGCGTCATTCCCGCCAGAATGCGCGTTTTCGTGACTGTGGGATAGCCCTTTTCGCGAATCAGGCCGCTGGCCGGAATACGCTTCTGCCGAAAGCGCTTCAGCAGCAGCTTGCCGGCTTCGTCCTCGCCTACCACGCCCACGGGAAGGACATTCACGCCCAGATCGGCCAGGTTATAGACCGCGTTGGCGCCGCCTCCTGGCACCACGTCCCGTTCGCGGTGCTTCAGAATCAGCACCGGGGCCTCGCGCGAGACCCGCGAAATCTCACCGTAGACAAATTCGTCGGCCACCATGTCACCCAGTACCGTTACGGTGACCTGGGGAAAAGCTTCCACGACCTTGCGCAGCCGCTCGGTTTCGCTCTCAGGTCTGGTCATACAGGTGAAAGCGCATTCTCTCATACCGGCGCGGGGTGAAAGGCTGCTTATGTGGTTGATTCTGCTTGTTCGGGCGGGAATTTGCGGGTGAGGCCCAAATTGGAACCGAACAGACTTAGCTCATGATTGCCAGTGCCAGGCTGGCCAGGGTCCCCAGAACGCCGACGACGGCCGAGAAGAAGACCAGCCCAATTAAGACCAGCATGATGCGAATGTGGTGGCTGATGACCCAGTCTTCCGGGTGCGGCGGATAGGACGAGCGGTGCAGGCGGCACACAAAGTGGTGCACACGCTTGCGGCGGTCAAAAAGCAATCCGCCCAGCCACCAGGCGCCCATCGCGAACACAACCAGGAGAAATGAACCGCCAACGGCTTCCATGATGAGCTCACTTTGCGCTTGCGGAAAGAGTCGCTTGGCCAGCGCTCGGAGAACTACGGCGCGACTTCTTCTCCAGGCGCTCCACCTCGGCATCCACGGTCGTCAGCAATTCGGCTATGGTCTGGCGATAGCCGCCGCGGCAGTTGCGGTAAATCGCCTGCGGAGTATATATGAATCCCCAGGGGAAGCCCCACCAGCCGAACAGGGCAGAAATCAGAGTGTAAATAATAGCGGTGGTCTGGCTCTTATCACTGCCCACCACCAGCCGCGGCGAGCGGAAGCGCGTGGTAAATACGAAAAGCGAAATGCAAGCCTGGTACTGGACGACGACAGTGCGCGGCGTGATCTTTTTGCTTTCGTAATATGACCAGCCTTGCTGGATCATTTGCCGGTTCGTCTGCAGCCAATGAAGGAAGTCCAGCGCTTTCTGTTGCTCTTTGGCGAGCAGGTAAATGACTCCGCCGAGAATGGCGCTGAGCCCCAACAGGAGGCCGCCATCCGCAAAATGCCCCAGGAAAAGGTGGGCCATCCCTGCAATTACCAGAATGACAAACAGGCCGACTGCCATACACGCCTCCAAGCTTTGGGTGCAAGCTACCGAGGCGGTCGTAACTGGTCAATGGTACGGAGGTAACGTCAGCGGATTTGCTC
>DATEGM010000514.1:0-6804 GCA_035280085.1 Terriglobales bacterium | reverse complement strand
TAGGCTCAGAAACCGATCTTTTTCTCCAGGGCCGGAGTCATGCCGCCTAACCTTTTGAATCGCTCCGCAATCCTGTCCATGATCTTCTGCTGTTCCTTGGTATCGCCGGAAGGTAGGAAGCGATACCAGCGAGCAAGCTGCTCGTGATTGGCCTTTTCGACTTGCTCCAAGGTCGGGAAATCTGGTCGGTCGTGCTGCATCTTGATTCTGCCTCGTTCTGAAGCAGTAAGTATACCTGAGGTTCGACATTCCGAACGCTTGCAAACAGCGGCTCGCTTGCCGTAGATTAGCGTGCGAGCAAAACGGCAACTCCAGCGACCGACCCCCTGGTCCCGAACAACAAAATCAAAAAATCCAAGTGCTTCATCTGGTGTCGCTTAGGAGCCAGAAAGCCATTCTTTCTCTCCCTTAGTTGTACCGAAGTTGTACCGAACTCCAGGCGCAGATTGACCAACGCTGGCCTACGATGCAGCCCACAACCGGTGGCAGGAATGGCTACGTAGAGCCTACACCTACGCTTCTGGGCGTTTGCAACCCTTCGGTTAACAGCCTGCGTAGTATTTCATCAGAAGTTGGCGGAGCTAAGCTAAACCGAAGGAAGCTGACGAGCTAAAGAAAAATCCGGTGAGTCGCTTCCCTCTACGTTTTGTTCCTCTATCCGCTTTTTGTCATCCTGTCGTCCACTAGCCGCGATTGATATTACGTTTTTACTACAGAGCGTAGTCCAGTTGCTAAGACCGACTACCTGTCACGGCTGGGGCTTCGAATCTTTTGAGGGGACATGATTTAGCCTTCCTTACATCTCACCAACCAACACAAAGGCCGCCTAGAAATAAGGCTCTTCAGGGATTCTAGTGGGTGAAACTTAAGCCCAGATTGACAAGGTGGCTCAAAGTGACTTGACGTGACGAACGAGACAGCGGGCACCTCCTCTCGCAAGCTGCGGCGGCCGTGCTTGGGCAACTTCCTGGGAACCCCTTTCCTTCCTGGCGGATACGGGGTTCAGAGCGGACCGCAGCAGTCAAGGGCGCGCGACTTGAGCGCGGCGGAGCGAACCCTTGAACGGCGAGGACCGCTCTGAAAGTATCAGGACAGGAAGGAAAGGCGGATTCGTTCCGAGGCCTTTCGCCCACTACAAAGCCTGAATTCCCAGAAATAAGGGTTGGGGTACTGCTTTGTTTAGTCCTCGCGCGATCGCTGCAAAGCCTCACCTTTGTTTCTATGTTTTTTCACGACTTAAGTTTCTGGTCGGCTTACTGCGGCGATACTGAGCGGGCATTATTCAGCGTATCTTTAACGAGGTTCGTCTGACCTCAATTGACCGCCAGGCTTGCGAGTTCAAGGGCCTCTTTCTTTCGACCGGATTTCAAGTAAATCAGTAAATCCATGCTACGTCGTTCATCGGCTCCGCCATCATCGTAACGGCCTCACGATAGGCGCGTTCGGCGCCAGCGAAGTCATTGCGCCTCTCTAGCTCAATTCCTTGCTTGGTGATCGAGGAGATGGTGTTTTGATCCCCACCGCGCATCGTTAGTTTTTCGCTCGTTTCAGTGGGTGTTTGTGACTCAGAGCCCGAAACCGGGGGCTGGGAGTTGGCTTGGTACTTATTCAAGGTCTCCAGGGCCACTGAACGACTGCTCTGAACAACCATGACGATGATGAGCATTGCGCCGAATAGAGCGAATGCCGTGCCGGGAGCCGCATTCTTGACCGTGAAGCGTGCTCCCGCCACCGAGGATTCTATCGTCGATCCGGCGCACAGCCTCGTTACGGGGCCTGAATCGACCTATCATCGCTTCCAAGAGACTCAACAGAACAATTGCCCTGCCATCTTCGTGCAGAAACTCTAACGATTGTGCAGTTGACGTAAAACGCTGACTCACCACTGGTAGTCGCTTACAACCCACTGGTCTTCGAAGGAACTTGCTGGGTCTGGGCGGCACCATCTGTCTTAAGAAGTTCGTTGATGTAACCGGCCCACACTTTGACGGCCGCAGCGTCAGCGTCCGCGAAAATGCTCGCGTGTTGCTGCGAGCCAATGCCGCGGATCAGATCAGCGTACGCGCGGATATACTCCGCAAACTGGTTCGCATTGGCAAACACTTTATGATGAGTCTTCAGGGTCGCCTCAACCGTTAGACGTATCGTTCGATCCAGTTTCGTCAAGACATCGTGAGTTCTTTGCGGATCCTCGACCAGCCTTGGATCCACTGCTTCGAACGAGGCCAGCGCGACCAGCACGTCCTCGGGCATTCCTTCGACTTGCGATCCATTTGCCGGTGCTCGGCCCGCGAACCACTCTTCCAGAAACGGCAGAGGCTGCCTGGCCGGGTGTTCAAGCATGGCTAGGTAGCGCACGCGGTTTAGGAATCGCTTGATAGCCCGTGGGGTTTGGAACCGCTGGATAATTACAGGCGCCCAAGCTTCCCTCGCGTCCTCAAATTTTCGGGAGTCTTTTGCCAGCCTGCGGCGCTCGCGCGTAGCGGGCCAGAGCAGAGCCAGAACAAATGCCGGCAACGTTACCCACAGGCGCCAGCCGGTGAGCCATAGCCCAGGGAACGCAGGCTCCGCGGCAACCTCCATAGGCAGCGCCGCACGCTTGGTTTCTGGCGGAGGCAGCATCCTGCCGCCCGGAGCTGTTGTGGACTGGGCGGCGGAGTTTTGCGCCGTTAAGTTGCTTTGGCTGGAGGAGGTAGCCTGCGCCGTGACTTCTCGCAGCTTTGTGGCGGGAGCAGTTACCACTAATCCGCTCTTTCCCAGCCCGACCTCGGCACGCCAATTGGCGAAACCTACCGCGCCTTCGCCGACGCCCCAGCCGAGCGCCGCTAGGATCAAGCCAACTAGCAAGGGTTCCAAACGGCGTCCCCAACGGATAGCTGTTTGTGCGCGCCGCTGTGGCCGAGTTTGCTTTCTCGCCTCGGCGGCTTTCAGCAACTTGGTCAGCTCGGATTCTGTAGGCTGTGGCACGTTAAGTTCTATGTTGATGAGCTTCTCGATATAACGTTCCGCGAACTTCTCGCGCTTGGCGTGAGCCACTGCGGAGAGATTCGCGGGATCTACGTCATTCACTTCCTCACGCTCTTCGGCGGTTTCGCGGAAGTTCAGCCCCAGCGCTGCCCGCACCGCCTTATCCTCGATACCCAACACGACAGCGCAAGGTCCTGCAGTAACGATGTAGTTCAAATCTTCAAGCATCTCTCCGACTTTTTCCGGGCGGCAGCGGTCGAGATCGTCCACGAAGATTACCAGACGATGGCCGTCGCCGAGTGACAGAGTCACGTCCTCGAACTGCTTGGCGAATTTCGTGCGGAAGCTGGTCTGGGCGTCGAGTTGCTTGTTCGATGCACCAGGGGCGGCGCTGTGCAGGAGATTTGCTGGGTTTTCGCCGAAGGCGCGAAGCTGTTTCCAAGCCGAAGGTATGATCCGCAGGATTACGTAAAGCGCAGGCAGCGGACCCGTCACGTATGTGCCGAGACTCAGCGCTTCCGCCGGCTCGAAAAAGACGTGCAGTAGCGAGTAAAAATTCACGAGCAGAGCTAACAAATAACCAAGCAAACTGCTTGGAGCTTCGCTACTTTTGGCTGGTGCGCCCTCTCCAGGGGCGAGGGCAGAGCCGGCGGTGATACTCCTTCCGGAGGAAATCAGCGTTTCTCCCGCCGGTGCAGGCGACGTGGTCTTATCCGTGCCTTCCGGTTTTCGCGTCACATGCGAGATATTAGAAGCCTGCTCCTGAATTTTTCCGTTCCAGCGTGCCATAGCGCTTGCCATGGCGTGGTGCGGAATGTGGTGCCAATAGCTTTCCGCGCTGCACAACACGGCGAGAACAAAAACCATTCCCAGGATTCCCTGGAGGTTGCGCCGCATGCGATGCCACGCCAGATGCACCCGGAACCACATGCCGGTGGTGCTGAAGAACCCAGGCACCGCTTCGTTGCGCACAGTCTGCAGCATGGATGCCAGAAGGTTTTCATCCTCCTGGTGATGCCAGGCATTGAACCACACTGGGCGAAATTTGATCTTGGTCAACTCGTCGCGCAGCAGATTCATCAGCGAGGATTTGCCTGTCCCCCAGCCGCCCTGAATGGCGATGGTTACCGGCAGTAAGGTATTCGGATTACTAAGGAATCCGGAAACGCCCTGTGCCAAGGGCGTAAACTGCAGCTGGTCTTTGTCCGCGCTTTGCAGCGGGCTATCGGACAAGGCCTCGTTGGCTACGCTGGGCCGCTGCTGGGGCGAGGGTTCAGTTGCGAGATTCCACCAACCGAGAAAATCTGCGATGGTCTGCGAACCGGGCATCCGAGAGGCATCTAACGGGGCATAGGCCAGCGCGATGGCTGGTGTGGCTGCGCCAAGCGCCAGCAGGAGCAACATGAAAGTCCACGGCGGCGGAAGCTTCCAATAGTGCAAAAACAACAAGCCGTTCGCGTCGCGTGGAGCGCTGCCGCCAGAGGCATCGGCCTGCTCTGCCGCACGCTCCGCGTCAGGATTCGCTGCGCCGCGTGTTACTGGCGCCCAGTAGTTTCCTTCATCCACGGTGAGCAAGATCGCACCGTGATCGCCCACAGCAACGCCGTATCGCCCCGCAGGGTCAAAGGAGACATCGGCAAGGATGAATTTGTTGGTCTGAAATTGGGTCTTCCAGGTTTTTCCCAAATCATCGGAGCGCTCGATGTAGGTGGTACCGTCTGCGCCCCTGGCGGCAAACCAAATGTACTTCCCGTCTTTCGTGGCCGCCACGGACTGGACCTTTTCGCCGGGCAACAGCTTGTCGCCAACCTTTTTGCCTGCTTCCACCACCTCGACCCCCTCATTTCCTGGAACGGCCTGAAACACCGCCCCTCCCGCAAGTGAAACGCGGTTGGCCTCGGTGTTGAGCAACTGGCCGTTGACGGAGGCTTCCGAAAGATAAAACCGACGGCGTCCAACCTTGTGGCCTTCAGAACTAAAGGGGCGCACAGTAGAAGCAGCACCTACTTTTCGGGAGAGCGTCCAGGTGTTTCCGTCGTCGCTGCTTTCAAAGAATCGTCCGTCGCTTGCTACCAGGATTGCGGAAGGCTTTGCGCCTAGGTCGAGCCCAACGACACTGGGAATCGTAGTCCGCAACCACTCCTGCTCTGCGCCAATGAGCTCCGAACTTGTCTGCAACCCACCAAGGATTCCTTTCGCGGCCTGTCTGCTTACTGCTGGGGCAGCGGACCGCGTCGCTGCAGGTCCTTCTGGAGTTCCGTCGCGCGCGGAAAAGCTCGCCAGTTGAAACCGCGCCACAGGATAATCTCCCGGGGCGCGCAGAGAAGCTGCGGCCGCCTTTGCCGCCGCGTTGCTGATCAGGATTGTAAGGGGTTTGCTGTAGGCCGTGGCTCCGTCTGCCGAAGTTGCCGTTGCCGTGAGTTGGTGCTTGCCATTTGGGAATTTCCTAGTATCGAAGGAAATCGTATAAGGTGGCTCTACGGCGCCACCGACAGCTATCTGGAGGTCCAGGCGAAGCTCGATCTTGACCGGCCCCGACGCTCCCGACACGGCTGCCTGCACCATGACAACCCCGGAGAGCGTCTGCCCCTCTGTCAGCGAAACGATAGAAACAGCCAAAACCCTTTGCGGTGCATTCGCTCCGGTCTGTGCAGGAGACTGCTGCGCCACTTGGTTTGCACTTCGGCTTGCTGGCGGATTAACGTTCGCAGGATTGCTGTTAGGCTTCGAAGCCCTCGTCTTGCCCGGCGAAGCGCTAGACGCACTTGTTCCTAGGCCTGCACTCGGACTTGAAGACGCGGTTGTAGATCGGTCAGCAGCCTGCGTGGCCGGAGCAGACGCGGTGCATAGCGCGCCCGGAGCACCAAAACATCCAGTTTCTGTATCGTACGGGAGCAGTGTCCAAGCGCTGCCCTGAATGTCGCGGTACCCCAACAGGCCGTTTTCGCCTGCCACCCACGCACGTTGTTTAACCTGGTCAAATTCGGAAACTGTGAAAGTGGCGTTGACAAACGCCGGGAATTTCTTCCATGCGTTCATTTCAACTGGCGTAGTCCACCACGTCCACGAGGGAAACTCGGGGGCCTGCGACGTGTCCGCCGAAAGGTGCCACGGCCAGAGCATCGCTACGATGGTCGCGAGTATCCAGAACGCTGCAAACGCCTTCCAATAGCGGCGCGACATCCGGCCCGCGCCAGTCTTGTTCAGAACCTTCAGGTAAAGGGCCAGGACTTGGCCTGGTCCATCGCGCAGCGATTGCAACAACTGCGCCTTGAACACTTTGAACCAAAGGGGGCCGGTCCGCTCGGGCGAGTCGTTCCCTTCCTTGTTTTCCATAAGACACCTGAGTGGGTAACTCTTGAGTTAAGTTCTATGCCATAGGCTATATGTCAAGGAACGCTCACGGCATGGTGATTGATCAAACAAGTCACCTGGCGCTGCATAGATGGTGATCCTGACGCTGATGCCGTTTCATTGGAATGCTACTTTGACTTACAAAAGCGGTACGACACTCGGCCCACTGGCACTCCTTGGACGCGTCTCCTGAGCAGCGCGAATTGAGTACATGCCGTACAGTCAAAAAACTGGTCCCGGTCACTGCTCGGAGCAAGAACTCATTGCTCTGCGCCAGTTGATTGATAAATCAGGCCTGGGAGGTCCTTTGCCAGGAGGGATTCCCGACATCCTTAATATATGTGCTGGTTGTGAGCCCAATCGCCCACTGTCCCTTCGATTTTTATGCCGCTTCCCTCTCGTAATACTTCAGCAGGCCGCCCAGTCGTTCTCGACACCGCACTGCTCCCCTGTTCCTTCTTGCCTCCGTCTGCGAAGGAAACA
>DATEGM010000513.1:0-4199 GCA_035280085.1 Terriglobales bacterium | reverse complement strand
GAGTCCGGCGGCGATGTGGTACAAAGCGGTATGGCAAAACAGGACAGGTATGGAGGGCAGAGCATGGTGGCGCGGCTGCGGCGGGTTGCGGTTTGCCCGCCCGGGGCGGCAGGCTGGGAGGCGAACAGGGAGAGATGGCGGGAGCTAGGCTATTTACACGCGGTGAATTTCGGCGCAGCGCGAGAGCAACATGAGGAACTACGGCGGGCGCTGGAAGAAGCTGGAGTGGAGGTGGCGGAGCTGGACGGGAGCGGGCTGTCGCTGGACGCGGTGTACGCACATGATGCCTCCTTTATGACGGATGATGGGGCGATCTGCCTGAACATGGGCAAGGCGGCGCGCGGTGGCGAGCCCACGCGGCATCGTGAGTTCTACAGGCAGCTTGGGGTTCCAGTGGCGGGAGAGATTCGTCCCCCGGGAACGGTGGAAGCCGGAGACTTGGTGTGGCTGGACAACAAGACGCTGCTGGTAGGGCGGGGCTACCGCACCAATGGGGCCGGCATTGAGCAACTGCGGACGTTGCTAGGAGAGCAGGGCGTGGAAGTGGTGGCGGCGCCATTGCCGCACGGGGGTGGGCCAGACTGCTGCCTGCACTTAATGTCGCTGATGAGCATGCTGGATGAGAGCACGGTGCTGGTGGATCTGCCCTGGCTGGCGGCAGAGACGGTGCAATTGCTGTGTGAGCGCGGCCTCCGGTTTGTAGAGATTGACGCCCGCGAAAGAGACACGCTGGCGTGCAATGTGCTGGCGCTGGGAGAGAAGCGGCTGCTGGCCATCGAGGAAAATGGGCGCACGAACGAGCGACTACAAGAGGCGGGATTCGAGGTGAAGACGTTTGCGGCGAGCGAAATCGGGATCAACGGCGGGGGCGGGCCAACGTGCCTGACCAGGCCGATCTGGCGGGCGTAAACATTCACAGCGTTTGGCGCGAAAAAGCAGGTCCTTCGTTGCGCTCACGCGCAAGCGCGGCTCGCGCAGCCTCAGGATGACAATTCATAAATTATCGTGCCGATTCGCAGCGCTGAAGCGCTGCGCTTCCACGGTAAGTCCATGGGAAGGGAGAGCCGTTCCAGCATCCTATTTACATAAAAAAGCAGGTCCTTCGTTGCGCTTACCGCGCAAGCGCGGCTCGCGCTGCCTCAGGTTGACAATTCATAAATTATCGTGCCGATTCGCAGTGCTGAAGCGCTGCGCTTCCACAGTAAGTCCATGGGAAGGGAGAGCCGATCCAGCATCCTATTTACACGCCAAAAGTAGGTCCTTCGTTGCGCTCACGCGCAAGCGCGGCTCGCGCAGCCTCAGGTTGACAATCGATTTTATTTGCCGATGGCGGCCTTCACGGCAGGCGGCAGCTGGTTTACGCGGCTGAGGAACATGCTGGTCTTCCAGATGTACTCATCGCTGGCTACCTTGCCCCAGGCGGGCATGCCGGTCCAACGCACGCCATGCTTGATGGCGAAAAAGATGTGCCACTCGGGATCGTCCAGAGGCTGGAGGATGAGCTGAGGGGCAGGCGGGTAGAGCGAGCGCCCAAGATCGCTCGGTTGCCTGGTCACGGTGCCATGGCAGAGGGCGCAGTTCATGGTGTAGAACTTCATGCCGTCAATCAGGTTGGCATCGGTGGCGGGGACGGGACTCTGCATGTGGGGAGCGTGTTTTTCCATAGAGGCGTCCATGGCATGGGAGGCGAGCCAGGTTTCGGCAGGGCCAGGAGACTGGTCGGAGTTGGTGTTGACGAAGCCGGTAAGCGAATACACCAGCCCGCCCACCACGATGACCAGGATTACGACAATCACGCCGAGGATAAAGTTGCGCATGGGTCCTCCAAAAAGGACATTCTGTACCTAGAGCGCGCTCGATTCCAAAGGTTACGTCAGTACGACTTGAGGCGGCGCGCCTCGCGAACCACATCCGTAACCTTAGGCAGGAAGTAATCTTCCAGAGGCGGCGAAAAAGGCACGGGCGTATCGCGAGAAGTGATGCGCACGATGGGGCCGTCGAGCTCGTCGAACACTTCCTCGTTGATCACAGCCGAGACTTCGCCGGCAATGCCGCCGGTGCGCGTGTCCTCGTGCAGGATGATGACTTTGTTGGTGCGGCGCACGGTGGAGGCGATGGCCTCGCGGTCGAGCGGCAGCAGGGTACGCAGGTCCAGAATTTCGACCTCGATCCCTTCTTTCGCCAGAATCTCAGCCGCTTCGAGGGCGACATGCAGCATGGCGGCGTAGGTGATGATGCTCAGGTCGCGCCCCTCCCGCGCCAGGCGCGCCTTGCCGATGGGAACGGTGTAGTCCTCGGCCGGCAAATCCTCCTTGATACGCCGGTAGAGCATTTTGTGCTCGAAGAAGATGACCGGGTTGTTGTCACGAATGGCGGACTTGATGAGCCCTTTGGCGTCGTAGGCGGTGCCCGGGCAGACCACCTTCAGGCCCGGAGTGTGAACGAAGTACATTTCCGGGTTCTGCGAATGGAACGGGCCACCGTGGACGCCGCCGCCGCTGGGTCCGCGGATGACGACGGGAGCGGGCGCGCCCCAGCGGAAGTGGGCCTTGGCCAGCATGTTGGTGATCTGGTTGAAAGCGCAGCCGATGAAGTCCATGAACTGGAACTCGGCCACGGGGCGCAGGCCGGTGAGGGAGGCGCCAAAAGCCGCGCCCACGATGGCGGATTCGGCGATGGGCGTGTCAATAACGCGCTCCGGTCCGAAGCGTTCGATGAAGCCGTCGGTCACCTTGAAGGCGCCGCCGTAGATGCCGATGTCCTCGCCCAGGCAGAAGACGGCGGGATCGCGCTCCATCTCCTCCCAGATGCCCTGACGGATAGCTTCGAGATAGGTGGTGGTGGGCATAAATTCATTGGCCGCGGAGTAACGCGGATCTATCAGTTTTGTGCCGCCCCTAAAAGGGGCTCGAATTTTATCCTGCCCCTACCCAGGGCTTACGCCCTGGGCTAAGAGCTGTTTCGCCCTGCGGGCTGGGGCGGTGGAGTACGTGAATATATTGCCCCAACCACGGCGAGACTTTCGACGCGCAAATCACCTGCTTTCGGTGCGTACCAAATCTGCAAAACCGCCCGTTCGGCATTTTATTGCACAATTTCCCGATTCCCCGGCCGCGGATGAACGCGGCTTGACGCGGATCAAATCACAAGGTTCAAGGGCTAAATGCTAATTGCCAAATACTAACTGCTGGTCACCGCAGATGCACCGCCGCTTCGCTTTGCTTCAGAGCCGAGCCCTTGCCGGAGCGAATCTTGGGCACGCCATACTTCGGCTTGATCTCGTGGCAGCCCTCGCAGTAAACGTTCTGCGGGGTCTTATCCGGTTCGGGCATAGGCGAGTTGACGGCAAACTCGCGGTCGGCTTCGAGTTCGCGATCCACGCCGGCGATCAAGTCTTCGTTCTGCTTCGCGGTGAGCCACTTCTTTTCCAGCAGAAAATTCTCCAGGCGGGCGATGGGGTCGCGCTTGAGCCAGTATTCGAACAAAGGTTTGGGCACGTACTCGGCGGCATCGTGAATGGCGTGGCCCTTCATGCGCATCATTTTGGCTTCGACAAGGGTCGGGCCCTCGCCGCGGCGGGCGCGCTCGCAGGCCTCGTGAACGACGTCATAAACCTGGCAGGCGTCGGTGCCGTCCACAATCGCCCCGGGAATACCGTAGGCGATGGCGCGCTCGGCGAGGTCCTTCACCCGGAACTGCATGTCGGAAGGCGTGGAGTAGCCCCAGAGATTGTTCTCCACAATCAGCACCAGGCCGAGCTTCTGTACCGCCGCAAAGTTCAGGCCCTCGTAAGTGACGCCAGTGGACTGGCCACCATCGCCAATGTAGGTGAGCGCCACGATGTTGCGGCCTTGCAGGCGCGCGCCTAGAGCCACGCCAGACATCACCGGAATCAGGTCGCCGAGGGTGGAGATGGGGGCACACACATTACGCTTCTGCACGTCGCCGAAATGGGAGGAGGCGTCTTTGCCGAAGGTGGGGGAGCCGGCCTTGGCCATGTACTGCATCATGATGTCGCGCGCCGAGAACCCGCGCACCAGCAGCGAGCCCTGGTTGCGGATCATGGGCGCGAGCCAGTCTTCCGAACGAAGCGCATAGGCGGAGGCGCAGGAGCAGGCTTCCTGGCCGAGTCCGAAATAAACTCCGCCGACGACTTTGCCCTGCTTGTAGAGATTTTCGAGCGCGACCTCCATTTTGCG
>DATEGM010000512.1:0-2632 GCA_035280085.1 Terriglobales bacterium | reverse complement strand
ACGTTTTCGAATTTGGAGTCTACTGTCGGGCCGCGCAGTTCCAGAATATCGCTGGGCGGCTTAAAACCGTGGCGCATATATAAGGTGCGGCTGCGAGGCGAAGGCCAGAGGATCACCGCATCCACCTCTTTCTGTTTGAGCCACTCCAAAGCCTGCTGCAGCAGGCGGCCACCAACTCCACCCCGGCAATCGGGCCGCACGTAGAGGTTGGTGATGTAGCCGTGCTGCTCGGGTGCGCCGTTGCAGTTGGGCATTTTTTCGATCAGATGCAACCAGAGCTGGCCCACGATTTCATCCTTGCGGACAGCCACCCAGCATTTCCAATCCGCGGACAGCCGGCTGGACATCCAGGCAGCACAACGCTGTTGGAAGGTGTTTTTGTTTTCCAGCACGCCGCCAATCTCGCGGCGAAACTCGTAGCGCAGCGCGGCAAGAGTTTCGGCATCGGCGGCGCCAGCTTCGCGTATTACGATTGCCGTCATGGATACAGAATACCCGAGGAATCCATGGCGGGAGATGGCTGCATCGCGTATGCTTCTGGGCCAAGGTGCGGAGGAATAATGAAACAAAGCTTCCTGCTAGTCCTGATGATTGCTGGGTTGACGATCTGCGCGCCGGCGCAAAGCAAGGCCGGCAAACAAAAATCCAAAGCGCCCCGGGCTGATATCCCGACGACCATTGCCGACAGCGTCGGCGACAACATGAAGTTTATTGAAGGCTCGTTTCTGGGAGTGGCGGAAGCGATGCCGGAGAACAAGTACGACTTTATTCCCACCGGCGGCAACTTCGAGGGAGTGCGCAGCTTTGGCGAGCAGGTGAAGCACGTGGCTTGCGCGCAGTTCGCTTTCTTCAACGAATTCGAGGGCAAGCAGCCTCCCGCCGACTGTGAGAAGGGCGGGCACAATCCGGCCAAAACCAAAGCGGAGCTGATCCAGTACTTGAAAGATTCGTTCGATTACGGCAACCGCGTGCTAACGACGCTGACCGCAAAAAATGCGCTGGACCGCGTGGAGGGCCGCTACGCCGGGCCTAATACCAAGCTGGGCATCTCGGTTATTGCGGTGTGGCACATTACCGACCACTACGGGCAGATGGTGGAATACCTGCGCATGAACGGCATGGTTCCACCCATGACGCAGAAGTACGGGCTGAAGGTGCGGTGAGTTTGGCCAGAGCCGTTGATCTATCCGAGCGTAGAACATAACAATTGTTTCGACCGGGCCGGCATCATCGGAGAAATTACTAGCGGGCTGGTTCCTCTTCTGTTACAGAAATGTCGTGGTCAGAGGAGGACTGCCGCGTGGCTCTCCGCAGATTGCTGTTGCTTTCTCTTTTAGGGTTTCTGCCCCTTTCCAGCCGTGCCCAGCTGAGCGCAGTTTATCCGTTCCGCCCGATCACGATTGCCGGCGAGTGCGCGGCCGATCTGAAGCCCAGCGCCGCCGTGATTTCCGGGGGAGTGGCCACATCCGCGCTCAAGCCCAGCGCGGCGGTTGCCCAGCTCGAGAAGCAACTGGCGCTCCTGCAGGCCTACGTGCAGCAAAACCAAGGCACATTGAAAGAGCTGGAACGCGTGCGCATGATCCACACGGAAGGCGCCAATAATGGCCAACCGCGCGATCCTGAGTTCCAGGTGGCGCAAAGGTTCCATGCCGAGTTTCCCGTGGACGCTCCCGTGGACCGGCTGCTGGAGCACATGATGGAACTGGGAATGGATCGCTTCGGCGAGAACATGGCATTCCCCGAATACCGGCAGTCCATTGTGGTGGTGCATTACGACATCTCAGGATTTGAGAAGCAGCTCACGGAAATACGAGAACGCTGCGTGGCGGAAGCCTGGAAACGGTGGTGCGCTGCGGCGACTGAAAAGAACGCGGATTGCAGTTCGCCCGCCCCGCCGGGGTCACTGCAAATACAAAGCTTCAACCTGCGTTCCACCGAGAAGGTGATGCGCGTGGACGGCCCGCCCGAGTACATCAACCTCACTTACTCACCTTATCAGCCGCCGAGCGCGGCGCCCGATCTGCTGGGCGATGTGCCTATCCATTTTGTGGGGAACATTGTTTTGAATGGCCCGCCGCTGGAGGGAGACAACAACCGGTGAGGTGGCCTGGCGTAATCGCGGCTTTGTTGCTGGCTGCCTGCTGCGCGATGCGCGCCGAAGAGTCCGTTCAGTCTCGGCTGTTGCGCACGGTGCAGCTTGGGGCGCCCCAGGGCATCACCAACGCGCAGATCAAGGCCATGGTCGAGGATCCGAAGACGGACTTCGTAACGTTCTTTCTTGCGCGTTCCGCCCTGGTGGTCCTGCATGAGGAAGTGAAAGGCGAGGGCTTCGACAATTTATTGACCCGGGTTTTGAACACGCCCCTGGCCAGCGGCAACGAGTACCCGCAACCGGCCGGATTGCAGCCGGGCTTCGGCGGCAAGGAACTGGTATTCACCATGGTTTACGCCATGGTGATGGGCGGCCAGCAGGACCGGGCTGTTGATATTCTGGAACAGCACCTGTTCAGCGGCAGTTACTACAAGCAGGCAGTGGTGCTGCAGGCGCTTCGCAACATTGGAACGCAGCGCGCCAAGGGACTGATCCAGAAGTACCAGGAAAAGGGCGACTACCACAATCTGGCGGAGAACA
>DATEGM010000511.1:0-3220 GCA_035280085.1 Terriglobales bacterium | reverse complement strand
GACCCCCAGCCCGTAAAATCCCGGAAACAGTTCGCTCGCCTTACCCTGTGGCCGCTGGTTGCCGCCACGTTCTTCATGGTTTCCGGCGGAACCTATGGCACGGAAGACATCGTGCACGGGGCCGGCTACGGCGCTGCCGTCCTCATCCTGCTGGTCACGCCCATGTTGTGGAGCCTGCCCACTGCCCTCATGCTGGGCGAACTCTCCAGTTCCATCCCCGCGGAAGGCGGTTACTACGCCTGGGTGCGCCGGGCCATGGGCAACTTCTGGGGATTCCAGGAAGCCTGGCTCTCGCTGGTGGCCTCGATTTTCGATATGGCCATCTACCCCACCCTGTTCGTCGCCTACCTCGACCGCCTGGTCCCCTGGTTTCAGGAAGGACACCGCGGGGTGATGGTGGGCGTGGCGGTGGTCGCCGTATGCGCGCTGCTGAACATCGCCGGGGTACAGGTGGTGGGCACCACCTCGCTCTGGCTGTTCTTTCTGCTTTCGGCGCCGTTTGCACTGATTGTGGTGCTGGCGCCGTTCCACCACGGCGCTTTGGCGACGGCCAGCGCGCCCAGCGGCTCGACCGTCGGCATTGTGGGCGGCTTGCTCATCGCCATGTGGAACTACATGGGCTGGGACAACGCTACCACCGTCGCCACCGAGGTTCACCGCCCCCAACGCACCTACCCGCGCGCCCTGCTGGCGGCCGTGACCATCGTGGGGCTCAGCTACATTCTGCCCGTGCTGGCGGCGTGGACCACGGCGCTGCCGGCTGCGGCTTTCGAAACCGGCTCCTGGGCCGATATCGCCCGCATGGTGGGCGGAAACTGGCTGCGCATAGCCCTGGTGCTGGGCGGCATGATGTCCGGCTTCGGCATGTTCAACGCCCTGGTGATGAGCTACTCGCGGCTGCCCCTAGCCATGGCCCAGGACGGCATGCTGCCGCGCGTCTTCGCCCGGCTGCATCCCAAAACGCGGGCGCCCTACGTCGCTATCCTGGTGTGCGCGGTGGGCTGGGCCATGTGCCTGGGGCTGGGTTTTGAGCGCCTGGTGACGATTGACATCGTGATTTATGGCCTCAGCCTGGCGCTGGAGTTTGTCGCCCTGCTGGTTCTCCGCATCCGCGAACCCAAACTGGAGCGGCCATTCCGGGTGCCCGGCGGCATGTTTGGAGCTGCCATGGTGGGAGTCTTCCCCGTACTGCTGCTGGGCTTTGCCCTGGTCCACAGCGAAGGCGAGCAGATCCTGGGGATGAGTTCGCTGGTATTCGCCCTGCTGCTGATCGGCGCTGGCCTGGTGGCTTATGGCATCATGGAAATCCTGCGCCACTCCGGCATCCTCGCCCCCGCCCCCGAAACACAAACCCCTGCTTAACCACAGAGGACACAGAGCGCACAGAGTCAAATCATTTCAAAAACCCACTTCAGAAAAGGTATTGGGGAGGATATTCCTGGTGCCCACTGATGGCCACTTGGCTTTTCTGCAATATGCGGCTTGCAGGGCTCGGCGGCTCTTACTTACCAAATTACAAATTACTCAATTACAAATTGCCGGTTGGTTTAATCCCTCTCTAATCGGGGTTCTGGAAAAGGTTATCTCTGTGCCCTCGGTGTCCTCTGTGGTTAAATGAGGTGGAATGGCGAGCAAGCGCAAAGGGCGCGGGGCCTACATGATTTCGGCAGTGGCCGAGATGTACGGCATCCACCCGCAAACGCTCCGCTTATATGAGCGTGAGGGTCTCCTCAAGCCCTCGCGCACTGAGGGCAACACCCGTCTTTACACCGATGAAGACCTGCAGCGGCTGGAGTTCATCCTCTCCCTTGCCCGCGACCTGGGGGTGAACATCTCCGGCATCGCCATCATCTTGCAGATGCGGGAGCGGATGGAAGAAATGCAGCGGCAAATCCAGGAATTCGTTACCTATATCCAGCAGGAAGTGCTGACCCGTGCGACCGCCGCGGCCGACCCCTCCAAGGGAGCAATTGTGCCCATCCACCGCCCGGCGCCGCCCACTCCGGTGCGGAAGAAACAGCCCTAAGCCACTTCCTCTTCAGCTATTTCCGGTTCCTCCCGCGGAAGGTCACGGCCGTTGATGGTGACGATAGGCGAGAATGTGGCGGAGTCGTTCGGCTCCCTCATTGGCACCAACAGGGGCACGTGCGGCCGGCTGGGACGGGGATGAATGCGCATTTTGCGGCGTAAGCGACTTTGCGCCTCCTCCAGGCTGGTAAAGGCTCGGGTGAACCCCTCCCGGGCAGCATCCCTGCCCTGATGCTCCGCTGCGCGCAACCTCTCGAACACACCCATGACTCTCTCCCGAAACTTCGCCGAAAGTTGGGATGCAAGCCTGCCGCTTTCGGAAACTGCCTCTGCTGGCCAGAGTAGAAGCAGAGCAGCGCCGCACACCGCGCGAAATTTGCATATCATGTGTAGCGCGGAACGCCGCTCACATTCAACGCTGGACGGAATTGCTGGACCGTAACACGCTGCCATGCTGCCCTTTAAGCTGGTTTACAGCGACGGGTACTACCTCCCCATCGGCGAACACGTGTTCCCGGCGGAGAAGTACCGAAAAATCAAGGAGCGTTTGCTGGCCCATCACGTAGCGGAAGCCGCCGACTTCCTGATTCCCAGGCCCGCCGCCGACGAGGACATCCTGCTGGTTCACACGCCCGAGTACGTGCACAAGCTGAAAACGGGCACGCTTTCGGCGCGCGAGGAACTCACGCTGGAAGTGCCCTACTCCCCCGAACTGGTACGGGCGTTCTGGCTGGCGGCAGGAGGTTCGATACTGGCGGCTGAGCATGCGGTGGCCGAGAAGTGCGCCGTCAACATCGGCGGCGGCTTCCATCATGCCTTTCCCGACCACGGCGAAGGGTTTTGCATGATCCACGACGTGGCGGTGGCCATTCGCCGCCTGCAGAAAACAGGCAAGATAGCCCGCGCCATGACCGTGGATTGTGACGTCCACCAGGGCAACGGCACCGCCGCCATTTTCGGCCGGACGCATGCCGCCGCCCAGCCGCTGCCCTCATGGTCCAAGGCCATGTTCGGCTTGCCGCCAGAAGAGATTCCCCATCCCCGTGCCCCTGAGGGCAGCGTGTTCACCATTTCTTTGCACCAGGAGCACAATTACCCGGCCCTTAAGCCGCCCTCGTCCATAGACGTCAACCTGCCCGACGGCATCGCCGACGACGAGTATCTGGCCTGGCTGGACAACGCCCTCAGCTCC
>DATEGM010000510.1:0-3730 GCA_035280085.1 Terriglobales bacterium | reverse complement strand
TTGGGCATCGTAGTGGGAAACGACCACCGGTTCCGCCTGCAGGCTGGTTCTCACCAGGTTGCCCAAAACTTGCGGCTGGGCAGCGCCGGCCGGGCGCACCGGGATGTTCTGCAGCGCCTGCATGGAATCCACCTTGTACTGCGGCACCTGCACGGCCACGTTGTACTCGATTCCGGTCCTGGGATTCACCCAGAAGGAGGGCGCGGTCTGGAAGCTGGAACTCAAGGTGAGGAGCAGGCTCTGCGCCACGTCGGCCTGCGAAAGTCCCACCGACTGCGCGCGAGTGCGGTTCACATCGAGGAACACGGTGGGCTGCGAGAGCAACTGCTGAACGTGAACGTCCACGGCGCCGGGCACGTGCTGGATGCGATTGGCAATTGACTGCGCCAGCACGTAATTGGCGTTGCGGTTAGGGCCGATCAACTGGATGTCAATGGGCGCGGGCACGCCAAAATTCAGAATCTGGCTGACAATGTCGGCAGGCTGAAAGAAGAACTGCGTTCCAGGGAAGATTTGCGGCAGACGTTCCCGCAATTCATCAATGTAGTGGACGGTGGGAAAGCGGTGCTCCGGCCGCAGCGAAATCAGGATTTCTGCGTCGGAAGTGCCGATGGTTCCGGAGTTGCTATACGACATGTTGATGGCGCTGTAGGGCAGTCCAACATTGTCCAGCACGTTGGCTAGATCTTCCGGCGGAATCACCTGCCGGATCAGATTGTCCACCTGGTCACATTCCCGGGCCGTTTCTTCGACTCGCTGCGCCACGGGCCCGCGCAGGTGCAGGCGGATGAGCCCGGCGTCCACGCTGGGAAAGAAATCGCGGCCCACGAAAAGAAGCAGGGGCGCGGAAAGCAGGCAGAATCCCACGAATACCAAGACGAACGCACGCGAATGTTCCAGAGTGAACTGCAGCCATCCGCGGTAGCTGGCCCGCATGCGGTCGAAGCCGTGTGCGAACCGGCGCTGAATGCGGGAGAAGACGTCCATGCCTGTGGCGAACTCTTCGCCGCGATGACCACGCAGCAGATACATGGCCATGGTGGGTACCAGCGTTCGCGAGAGCAGGTAGGACGCCAGCATGGCGAAGACCACGGCTTCAGCCAGCGGCACGAAGAGGTATTTGGCCACACCAGTCAGAAAGAACATGGGCACAAACACGATGCAGATGCAAAGAGTCGAGACGAAGGCCGGCACCGCGATCTGCTGCGCCCCATCCAGAATGGCGCGCACGGTTTGCTTGCCCTGGGCCAGATTGCGGTTGATGTTTTCGATCTCCACAGTGGCGTCGTCCACCAGGATGCCCACCGCCAGCGCCAGTCCGCCCAGAGTCATGATGTTGATGCTTTCGCCCAGCGCGCTCAGTATGCAAATGGAAACCAGGATGGAAAGCGGAATCGAGACCGCGATGATCAGCGTGCTGCGCCAGTTTCCCAGGAAAAGCAGGATCATCAGCGCGGTCATGCAGGCGGCGATCAGCGCTTCGCGGATAACTCCCTGCACTGCCGCGCGCACAAAAATGGACTGGTCGAATAGCGGTGTCATCACCAGTTGCCGAGGCAGGGTGGCGGCGATGACCGGCAGCATGCCCTGGACCCGGGAAACAATGTCGAGTGTGGAGGTGCCGCCGGTTTTGTAGATGCTGAGCAGCACGCCGCGCTGGCCGTCCATGCGCACGATATTGGTCTGGGGCGAGAAACCATCGCTTACATAGGCCACATCGCGCAGGTAGATCGTGGCCCCGTTTACCGTCTTAATGGGCAGGCTGTTCAACTCCGCGATGGTCTGCGGGCTGCTGTTCATCTCCACGTTGTACTCGGTGGAACCGAGCTTAACCGTTCCCGAAGGCAGAATCAGGTTCTGGGAGTTGACCGCATCAATGACGTCCACCGGCGAAAGTCCCTTCGCCTGCAATGCGGAGATGTCGAGATTTACCGCCACCAGTCGCTGCTTGCCGCCATAAGGGTAGGTAATCGCAGCTCCTGGAACCGTAGCCATGCGGTTGCGGATGAAGTTCTGCCCATAGTCATTCAGTTGCTGCTCAGAGAGCCCATCGCCACGCAGTCCCAATTGCAGCACCGGCACCGTGGACGCCGAGTAGATGATGATCAGCGGCGGGTTGGTGCCCGGCGGCATCTGGCGTATGACGGTCTGCGAGATGGAGGTCACCTGCGACAGCGCCGTTTGGATGTTCGCTCCCGGCTGGAAGAAAACCTTGATGAATGATCGGCCCACCACTGTTTGCGACTCAATGTGCTCGATGTTGTTTACGGTGGTGGTCAGCGAACGCTCATAGCTGGAGACGATGCGATGCTCCATCTCCAGGGGAGACAGCCCGCTGTAGTTCCAGACAATGGTGATTACCGGGATGTTGATTTCCGGGAGGATGTCAATCGCGGTGCGCAGCAGGACAAAGGGGAAGATGAATATGATGACCAGCGCCAATACGATGAACGTATAGGGCCGGTTCAGCGCGATTCGTACGATCCACATGGGTGATTCGGCACCCGCTCAACACCGCGTAACGCAGGTGTTTTGATTGTAAATAGGCGGCCCTGAGCCCAATGTAAAGATTTGTAATGCGCCGCAGGAACCCGCCGTTTTGCCGGCCAGTCGCCGCATACCCGCTGCTCTCATCTTCGTGCCGCGCGCACCTGCTCCGGCTCAGTTGGGGCCACCACCGCGGGAACAGCTAAGCTCTCTCGAAGGTCCGCGCCGGTAAGTTCTCCCTCCCAGCGGCTGACCACCAGGGTGGCCACGCCATTTCCCACCACATTGGTCAGAGCCCGGCATTCGCTCATGAACTTGTCCACGCCCAGCAAGAGGGCCAGAGCCTGAATGGGGATAGAGGGCACGGCCGCCAGCGTCGCCGCCAGGGTGACAAATCCGTTGCCCGTGACTCCTGAGCCGCCTTTGGAGGCAATCATCGCGAACAGCAGAATGCCCAGTTCCTGCACCAGCGTGAGGTGAGTGTTGGTTGCCTGCGCGAGGAACAGCACCGAAAGCGTCATGTAAATGTTCGTGCCGTCGGTGTTGAAACTGTAGCCAGTCGGGAAAACCAGGCCGACCACCGAAGCCGACGCGCCCAGGCGCTCCAACTTCTGCATCATGTCGGGCAGCACCGTCTCCGAAGAACTGGTGCCCAACACGATGAGCAGCTCGTCCTTGATGTATGCCAAAAACCGCAGGATCGAAAAGCCACTCAGGCGGGCGATAATCCCTAATACCAGCAGCACAAAGAGCGCGCTGGTGAGATAAAAAGTGCCGACCAATTGAGCCAGGTTGGACAGAGAGCTGATGCGGTACTTGCCAACCGTGAACGCCATCGCTCCGAATGCTCCGATAGGCGCGGCCTTCACAATAATCCGCACGATGGCGAAGAATACTTTGCCGGCTGCTTCCACCGCGCGATTGACCCGGGCTCCCACTTCCCCCAGGCGGGCGAGGGCAAATCCGGTGAGAATCGAGACCAGCAGCACCTGCAGCACGTCACCATGGACGAAAGCGTCGACAAAAGTTTGCGGAATCGCTGCCAGCAAGCGCCCGATAATACCGACTTCTTTGGCATGCCCGGCATAAGCGGCCACCGCCTTGGGATCGAGCACGGCGGCATCAACGTTGAAGCCAACGCCGGGATGCAGCACGTGGCCGATTACCAAGCCGATAGCGAGGGCGAAAGTGGAGACCACCTCGAAGTACACCAGCGCCTTCACCCCGATTCGGCCCACTTTCT
>DATEGM010000509.1:0-12039 GCA_035280085.1 Terriglobales bacterium | reverse complement strand
TCCCGCAGCATGTCTTCCATGGTGGGTTCGCGCCGCTCGGCAACAGCTTGGGGTTTTGGGGACTGCTGCACTCCGGGGATGGACTGCCGCGCAGGCGTTGCCATTAGGGTTTCCAGCTTCAATGCTAGCCTGCCGGCGCCGGGCTGGAAAATTACCGAGGTGGCGGTACCATCGGGACAGACGCCACCTCGCTGCCCAAATTTCCCGCTATTTTGCGTAGAAGGCCGCGTTGCTGGCGATGAATTGCTGCTCTTCTTCTGTCAAATCATCGGCCGGCTTAATGGAATCGGAGGTGCATACTGGTACGCAGGCGCCGCAATCAATGCAACCCTGCGGATCCACATAGAGCTGGGTGGCACTTTCGAACTCGGACTCGTCCTTCTTGGGATGAATGCAGTCGGTGGGACACACGTCCACGCAAAGCTCATCTTTAATGCAGCTGCTGGTAATTACGTAAGCCATAGGAATTTTCTCTGCACCTGGATGATCGGCCCCATTCCAGACTATACAAGGCACGTCTCTCGTGGCGGTGATGGCGGTCACCCATAAGCTGTGAGGTTGAACAAAGTGGACGGGCACCCTCGCCCGCGAGTCCCAAAGCGTCAGCGCCGTGGGCGCGTCATAGTAAAGCCCAGGGCGGAAGCCTTGGGTTGGGGAGGGCAATAAGGTCACAAGCCCCATCGGGGCGGCACAACTCTGCTGCAGTCACGTCCGCCGTGCCGTAAAATTGCCTGCATGGCGCTCCAATTCACTACCGACTACCTTGAGGACTCGCTCTCATTGTTTCGCTACTACAAGAAGCTGGGGGAGGAGGCCATTGCGCAAGTCAGCGATGAGCAGTTGCTGGCCACACTGGACCCGGAGATGAACTCCATCGCCCAGATCGTGAAGCACATGGCGGGCAACATGAGATCACGATGGACCAACTTTCTGACCAGCGACGGGGAAAAGCCGGATCGCAACCGCGAGAGCGAGTTCGAGAAGCCGCCCGCCACACGGGAGTCGCTGGCGAAAATGTGGGAAGCGGGCTGGAATTGCCTGTTTAACGCGCTGGAGCCGCTGGGCGCGGCCGACGCCGGCCGCAAAGTGACCATTCGCGGCGAAGCCCATTCGGTGATGCAGGCGGTGAACCGCCAGATCGCCCATTACGCCTACCATGTTGGACAGATCGTCTTCCTGGCCAAGCACTTGCAGCACGCCCGCTGGAAATCGCTGAGCATTCCACGCAATCAATCGGCGAAATTCAACCAGCGCGTAGCCGCCGGCGAAGCCAGCCAGCGGTAATCGGCTAAGTCCCGTCTCTGCAGGGCGTTGCCTGTCTTGTCCGCTTGCGGGTCGAGCCGAGAATCTTTTGTTCAGCTAACTTCTCTCCGCCTGAGCCGTCCATTACTGCAGATTGAGCTTGCAAGGGCGCGTTTTAATGAACTCTTAACGACAGATTTGCGTATGGAGTGGTATAGAAGAATAGAGGAGTTCAGAATGTTGAACATAAGAATAGAACGAACCGGGGAGACTGCGGTACTTCATTGCGACGGCAGGATCGTCGTAGGCAGCGCCCTTTCCGCGCTGCGTGAGGCCGTGCTTTGCGAACTGGGCAAGAGGTCCATTGTCCTTGACCTCTCCCGCGTGGACCGCATTGATGCCGGCGGGCTGGGAACGCTTGTGTTTCTGCATACCTGCGTCCACGGTCTAGGCACTGAGCTGAAGCTCATGCGACCCTCGGCGCCGGTTGCCGAGATGCTGGAACTCACCAACCTGACGTCAGTATTTGCCATCGGCCCGGCGGCTGAAGCAGCCGCCGAGCCTGCACCTTCCTCTGCTAACCAATGGTGCGAGGCCTGCGCCTAAGGCCTCTCTGCCCATCTCCACTTCGTTAATCCATACAATTGGGATTTGCCAAGGGCCAGAGCAGGCGTCCTTTTTTCGTTGGCCAGCTTCATCTCTTCCCCATGGCGATGCCAGAAACAGGTGCAGGTTGGGGGGCGACGAAGACTACCACTGCAATTCCGGCCAGCGCATCAAGTTTGCCCACAGCGATGCGACCGGCGATTTGGCGCGCATGCGTAGGCTTCCCCTCAGGTTCGAAGCCGATGGCTTTCAGTTGCTGCAGAACGGTTTCTGCATCGCTGCTGACAATCACTTTCACCCGCAGCTTGTCTGCCTTCAGATTGCAGACGCGCGGTGCCTGAAATTTGTCCATCTGCGCGCGCCAGCAATCATAGGCCGCGACTAGTTCCGGGTGGAGCTTCCGTTCGATGACTCGCGGCGGCTTGCGAGCGTCTACCTGGTTGGTTGTACTCGAAATGCTCGCCATCGCTCCATTGAAAGACATTTGAATATTGATCTGGGATGCAGCTGGCCGGCCTTCTTTCATTGCCGGCTGAAATTTCCATTGGCGCACCGCGTTTAATGCCGCTGCATCCATTCCGTCGCCCGCCGCACGGGCAACTCGTGCATCATGTACCTTGCCCTCCGGGCTGACCACGACCCAAAGCTCGACCGAGCCCTGGCACGCTGCCTTGGGGCACTTCGGAGCCGGCGAATAAATCGGCGTGGGAGCGGATACGCTGCCGCCTACGCGATAAACCCCGCCGCCTATGCCGCCTCCATAGCCTGGGCCAACACCTGTGCCGCGGCCGCTACCGACACCTCCGCCACTTCCCACACCACCGGCAGCACTGATTGAACTCGGCATTGCTACTGGCGCCTGTGCTCCACCGGCAAAAGTGCGGGTCGTGGGCGCGATGTACATGGACTGTCTTGCGGCTCCGTTCCTTACGATCATGGTTGGCGGGACGCTGCCCGACCAGATTGGTTCGTACTGAACCCCTTCGGCCATTTCGACCGGCACCTGAATGCGTTTAGGCTTGCCGCCATCGGTGACCACGCGATCCTCGACTGCCACGAATGACGTGAACTCGGTCGTCAGGTGGTATTCGAGGCCGAGCTGGGTAATCTGCTGGCGCAGATCGCCGCGCAACGTGCCTTGTTGCACGCCTGCCCAGTCCTGCGACATCAGGTCGTCAATTTTTTCTCGCGCCCACAAGCTGGCGATCGCGTTGTTCTGGTTTTCCTGGGCGGGAAAGCTGACCGGAATTTCACGGCTATAAAAATCGCCGGCGCGCCTGGCTACGAGACGGACCACCCCCTGCGCCGGGGCCGTGTAGCGCCCGGTGACGACCACTGGCCGCCCACTGTAGAGGTCGTGGATGTGGCGTGGGTAGACGTCTGTCACCGGCAGGCGGCCAAAATCGAGCGCGATGTCGGTCAGCAGCGGCGCCCGCAAGTGCTCGTACAACCGATGCGCCGCCTCGGCAGCCTCTTGGCTGTCCGGCTTGTAGGAAACGTATTCCACCTCGCCCCGGCCCTCTTCCGCCATTTTGTCGAGGAGAAAGCGGTTCACGCTCGAGCCGATGCCGTAGGCGAATACGCGCGCGTTGGGATGCTTGCGGATTTCGCCCAGGATCTCCATGTCGTTGCCGACTTCACCGTCGGTAAGAAACACCACGGTGCGCACATGATCGGGCGAGCCCGAGGGCTCAAGGGCCGCCCGAATTGCGCCCATCATCTCGGTTCCGCCACCGCCCCAGTTGCTGTTCACGAATTCTTTTGCCTGGCGCACGTTCTCGGCGCTGGGATACACGGGCTTGTCGAACAGGACGGCCGTTTCGCCGGAAAACTTGATCACGTTGAACGTGTCGCCGGGGTAGAGCCCGTCAATGGCGTAGTTGATAAGTTCCTTGGATTTCTCCTCCGGAAAACCATTCATCGAGCCCGAACTGTCGAGCACGAAAATAAGCTCTTTGGGAGTGACGTCCGACTCCGGGAACCGCCGCGGAGGCTGAATGATCAGGCTGAAGTAACCCTGGGTTTGCGCCGTCCTCATGCCCGTTGCGACGGGAATAACTCGTGGTGGGCCCGGGGTGGCGTTCGTCAACAGGCCCTCCACCACGGTTGCGCCGGCAACGCTATAGCGCAGGATGAAATCCTTATTGGCGATTCCAGCGGCATTACGCAGGAGAACGATGGCGGAATCGGCGCCGGTACGATTTACGTCAATCTGGTGAGTTGGCGAGCGCAGGTCCTGGATGGGAACGCCGGCATCGAGCGCTACTGCCAGCGAAATGTCGTGGCCGGCTCGCGTGCCAGTAGACGCCACAGGAGGAGTAATTCGCGATGCGTTTCGGACCTGGTCGGTGTCCGGCGCCCAGCCGCCGCCCTGGTGCCCCGTGGCCATGGTTCCCGGGATGTAGCGTGGTCCCACGACCATGGGAAACATAAACTCGTAGGAGCCGTCTGTGTATTTGAGCTGCACGAGGTAGCTGATCATCACCCGCACGTTCTCGCCGGGAGGCACATTACCCACAGTTTGCGTGAAGATGTTCGGTCGCTCCTGATCGAGCAAAGCCGCCATCTGGCCCCGCTGGATGGCGCGGTTATAGATGGCGGCAGCGTCTTCACGGCGCTTAATCTGACCCCGAATGGTGCGCGCTCCAACCTGGATGGTCATATCGTCCACGGCGCCGTTCTGCGGCAGTGGAAAGGTGTAGACGGCTTCGATTTTGTCGGAAGAGGGATTCTGGAAGTCCTGGGTTACGAGCACGCGTGCGATGAAGCCGCTGATGCCCGCTTTCACATCGGTGTGGCGCAGCGGGCAGAAGCCGGCGGGCTGGCCGTTACGAAGAACTTGCAGCGAGCCAGCTTGCGATGAGGCGCCGGCTGGAAGGGTCGTGAGCCAACACAGAAAAACAATCACGAGCCGCTGCTGATTTGACATAACACCCCCCTGATCCCACCTGCCGGCCTGTTGTACTGACGCCGCGTTTGAGCTGTTTGTTCCAGCTTCGAGATAAGGTGCGTTGGATCGCTGCGCTGGCCTTGTTAGTACAGCCGGAAATTGACTTCGATGTTCACCTGCACGGCGACCGGGTGGCCGTCTTTCATCGCCGGCTCAAAGCGCCATTTGCGCACGGCTTCGATGGCTTTCTGGTCCAAGCCCATGCCCAGCGAGCGCGACACTCTGAGGTCGTGGACGCGGCCGTCAGGGCCAATCACGGTCCACAGGACTACGGTTCCCTGGTATTTCGCTTTGCGCGCTTCTTCGGAGTATTCGGGGTCGGGATCGTAAATGGCGCGAGGGGCGCTCACTCCGCCGCCGACGCGATACACTCCGCCTCCGATTCCGCCACCATAGCCTGGGCCAACGCCTGGCCCGCGTCCGCTGCCAATGCCGCCACCGATGCCGCTGCCGATGCCGCCGGCAAAGCCCGGCCCGTTGGAGGGAATCCAAGACTTAGACAAGGGACTGCCCACCGCCTGGGCCTCGCTGAGAACGAGATTGGGCGGTACCACTACCGTTGGCTCGGCCGGCAACTTGGGCGCGTTATTGCGCACCACAATCGCAGGCGGGGCAAGCTGCTGCATACTGGCGCGTGGCAGACTGCCCCTGGATGCGGGAAGCTTGGAGGCATCGCCACCGCCACCGCCTCCGCCGGACTGGCGAGGCGAGGCTGGTAAAGGGTAAGGCTCTACCAGTACCGCGACCGGTTCCTGCTTCCATTGGCGGCGATGTTGCACCATCCAGACCGCAGAACTGAGCAGGAGAACCATCGCCATCGCGTGCATCGCAAATGACGCTGCAAAGCTGGCCCGGTGCACGGGGTAGTTGCCGTATCCGGCGCCGAAAAGTGTAGGCAGAAGGTCCTGCGAAGTACCTGCCCCGGAGGTGAGCTGCCGCAGCTCCACCGGCCACACGTGGAAGTGCCCGTTGCGCGGAATGGCGCCGGTCACGGACTGCCGTATCAGGTCGGCCCGGAGCCGGGCTTTGAAATCGGGGCTGGGCATAAGCCGAAGCTCGGCAGCCACGGACACCAGCTCGCCAATGTTCCACTCGAAATGCGGCATCGAGGCATCGGGTTCGGCCAGCAGCAAACTGATGGCGTTATCGAGTTGATCGAGAACCGCCCTGTTATTCATGGCCGCTCCTGATTCGTGTCCTCAAGTTCTGCAGCGCCCGGAACTGCAACTGCTTCACCGCGCCTTCGCTGCGCCCCAGTTCCTGGGCGATTTCGCGCACGCTGCGCTGGTCAACAAAGCGGCGGAGAATCACGTGCCGCTGGTCCTCCGGCAGGCCGTCCACCAACTGGAACAGCATGGCGCGCTGCTCCACTTTGTCCGCAATGCCCGCGTGTTCCAGTTCATCCGTTTGCATCTCCGGCTGTTTGGAGGCGCGCTCCCAGCGGTCGGCCAGAAGGTTGGCGGCGATGCCTAGCAGCCAGGTTACGAAGGGCGCGCCACGCCACTCGAAGCGGCTGATTCCGGCCAGCGCTTGGTGGAACACTTCGGCGGTCAGGTCCTGCGCTTCGTCGCGGTTGCGGACGCGCACGGCGACGTAGGCGTACACGCGCTCAAAGTTCTTCTCGTACAACTCGGCAAAGCGAGTCGGGTCGCGTTGCGCGGCTTCGATCAGCAGCCGCTCGCCGGTATCTTTTTCAACCACGCTCAATCCGGCTCTCCGCCTGGTGCGCCGTTCTTAATTAGTAATTCCCCCAAAATGGGGGGAAAGTTACGGTGCAGTGTACTTTTTTTTGAAATAAAGAGCTGTGCCGAATGGCCTATGGGGCTGGTATGCCACGGACAGACGGGTCCCCGGGGCGTAAATAGTGGCGTAGAAAAGGACTTAGCTGGTGGCCGGAATGGCGTGCGTCATCTGGTCCCAGACCTGCCAGAACCGGCGCATTTCATCCGGCTTGCCCAGAGAGATGCGCACGTAATTGTCCATGGGTGGGAACTTGCGCCCGATGATGATGTTGTTCTTCTGGAAGTAGTCAATCACCGCCGGGTCGGGCCGGGAGGCGTTCATCATGATGAAATTAGCCTGCGAGTCAATCGGGTTGAGCCCACGCGCTTTGGCCTGCTTGAAGAATTCTTGCCGGTCGGTTGCATTGCGGGCAATGGCCATTCGCACATAGTCCTGGTCGGCAAGTCCGGCGATGGCGGCCCGCACTCCGGCTGTGTTCTGGCATTCCTCGGAGCGGAACGCATTCAAGCGCTTCAGAGTTTCGCCGCTGGCGATGGCGTAGCCGATGCGCATTCCCGCCAATCCGTAGACCTTGGAAAAAGTTCGGCTCACGATGAGGCGCTCGTCCTCCACAGGCCGGTCAAGAAACGATTCATAGCCTGGGGAACCAATGGCAAAGTGATGGTAGGCCTCGTCTATCAGCACGACTGCGTTGGACGGCAGCTTGCCAATGAAGGTTTCCAGATCTTTACGCGGGGTGATGGTGGCGGTGGGGTTGTTGGGATTGCAAACGTAAATCAGCGAAGGCTGCTTTTGCGCGCTGGCCAGCATGGCATCGAGGTCATGCGCGTACTTGCTGTCCAGGGGCACCTTTACAGTTTGCGAACCCAGAGGCTTGGAATAATCAGCAATGGCTTCAAACGTGGGTTGGGGCATGATCAGTGCCTTGCCCGGCCCCAGAAACGCGGCTGTAGCCGCGCGCAGAATGTCCATGGAGCCGCAGCCCAGGAGCACCCGCTCGGGCTTCACCTGGTGAAGCGCAGCAATGCTTTGCACCAGTTGGTGGTTGTAGCGGTCGGGATAGCGGTTGCCTTCCGCCACCGCGGCCTGCATCGCAGCCAGACTCTTGGGAGAGGGGCCGTAGGCGTTCTCGTTGTTGCTGAGTTTGATGGCGCCGGTAGGAATGTCTCCCCTGTGCGCGGCTTCCACTTGAGGGGGGACGGCCAGCGCAGGCAGTTCGAGAACGGCGGTTGCGGCGGCGGCGATGCTGGCAGAACGCAAAAAACCACGGCGCGAGAGCTGCATGAAGGCTCCTTCTCTTGCGAACAGAAGCATACTCCGGAACATCGGCGACAAGGGCCAGCGGGCAAGCTATCATTTTTGCTCTTCCGAAACGATAAAAATTTTCGTTCCTTCTATTGTCAACCCATAGGAATTGTGCGATGCTGTGGCTTGTTTATATATGGCTCTCCCATAGGAGGGGTAGTGGGGGATAAAACCGATGTCTGGCAGGGCACACTGGCGCTGATGGTTCTGAAGACGCTGGAGACCATGGGGCCGCTGCACGGCTATGGCATGGCCCGGCGCATCGAGCAGACCAGCGGCCAGTTGCTGGCGCTTAATTACGGCACGCTCTATCCCGCGCTGCTCAAACTGGAGCAGGAAGGCTACATCAGCTCCGAGTGGGGTCTTTCGGAAAACAATCGCAAGGCGAAGTACTACAAGCTGACGCGCGCCGGCCACAAGCAGTTAGAGAAAGAAACGCGGGACTGGGAGCAGGCGACGGCGATTGTGGCGCGGTTCTTGAAGGGAACAGTTCCCAGTAGCTAGTACCAGGTTGCCAAAAAGGCCAGCATTCAGCCCGTGAGCTGTTGGGGGAAAAGAAAGAAGGAGTCGGGAGTCGGGAGTCAGGGGAGACTTCGAGTCGGAACTAGGCTTTCCGCAACAACGTAGAGGCGCAACATGCGAAATCTGCGCGCAGTACTGATGAGGTTGGCTGGGATGTTCCGCAGGGAGCTGCGGGAGCGCGAGCTGAGGGCGGAGCTGGAGAGCCATGTTCAGTTCCACATCGAAGACAACCTGCGCGCGGGCATGACGCCGGAAGAGGCCCGCCGGCAAGCGCTGATCAGCCTGGGCGGCCTGGAGCAGACGAAAGAGCTCTACCGCGACCGCCGCGGGCTGCCCGGGCTGGAAACGCTGCTGCAGGACCTGCGCTACGGCCTTCGCACGCTGCGGAAAAGCCCTGGGTTCACGGTAGTAGCGGTAACCACGCTCGCCCTGGGCATCGGCGCCAACACTGCCATCTTCAGCACTATAAGCGGCATTCTGCTGCGCAAGCCGACAGTTACCGATCCCGACCGGGTGATGATGCTGCTTTCCGTGAGCCGCAGCCGGGGTCTGGAGGACAGCCCGGAGCGGCCGGCGTCAGCGCCCGACTTCCTTTCCTGGCGGGAGCAGACGGAGGCGTTCAGCGGCCTGGCAGCAATGGACGCCTGGCACGATTACACTTTTACCGGCCAAGGTCCGCCCGAGCACGTGATGGGCATGCGCGTTTCCGCCAATTTCTTTCAGTTGCTGGGAGTGGCAGCGGCGCAAGGACGCACATTTGTGCCAGGGGAGGACCAGCCAGGGCGGGAGCACGAAGTAATTCTGAGTCATGGGCTGTGGGAGCGAAAGTTTTCCGGCGATCCAACGATTTTAGGCAAGACGGTGGACATAGATGGGCAGGCGTGCACCGTGATCGGAGTGATGCCGGCCTCGTTCAATTTGTGGATTTTTGGCGCGCAGGCCTGGACTCCCCTGGTATTCACGCCCAACGAGCTCAGCCCAGAAGGGCGCAAATCACGTTCCTTCTTTGTTGTCGGGCGTCTCGCCCAAGGCGTTACTCTGCAGCAGGCGCAAGCGGAGATGAGCACCATTGCCGGGCGCCTGGAGAAGACCTATACCGAGGCAGACAAGGACTGGGAAACGAGGCTACTCCCGCTACAGGAATTCGAGGTACGCGATGCGGAAGTGCGTCCTGCCCTGTTGCTGCTGATGGCGGCAGTCGGATTTGTGCTGCTGGTGGCCTGCGCCAACATTGCCGGTCTTTTGATAGCCCGCGGCAGCGGGAGACAACAGGAGATCGCCATCCGCGCCGCACTGGGCGCGCGCCGGCTGCGGCTGGTGCGGCAGTTGCTGGCGGAAAACCTGCTGATTTGCGCTTTGGGAACAGGCCTGGGGTTACTGCTGGCCTACGGCGGCATCCGCGTCCTGCGGGCGGCGTTCAGGTTCAACGAGGTCGTTGCGGGAATCCGCTTTGGTTTGGACAACGATGTCCTGATGTTCACAATTGCCCTCGCAATTCTTTCCCTCCTGGTGTTTGGCCTGATGCCGGCGCTGCAGCTCACCAAGTCCAGCGTGCAGCCGGCGCTGCGTGAGAGCAGCCGGACGGGCAGCGCGGGCAACGGCCGCATGAGGACGCGCCAGCTACTTGTGGTGGGAGAGATTGCCGTGTCGCTCGTGCTGCTGACCGGCGCCGGGTTGGTGATCCGCCTTTTCCAGCAGAAAATACGGGGCGACCATGGCTTCAACCCGCGACAAGTGCTGACAGCCGAAGTGGTTCTTAGCAGCCGGGAATATTCCGATCCCGTGAGGCAGAGGGCATTCTTCCAGCAGCTGACTGAGCGCGTGCGCGGGCTCGCCGCCGTTCAGGCTGTCGCCGCAGCCTCCAGTTTGCCGACAGGGCTGGGTACAGAGACGCTGCCGTTTGCCGTTGCCGGCCGGCCGCTGCTTCCGGAAAGCGACCGCCCGCGAGCCACCTATTACATTGTGACCCCGAGATATTTCAGCACCATGCAGATTCCGCTGCTGCAGGGCAGGACTTTTGCCAATTCCGACAATGCGAACGCGCCTCCCGTGGTCCTGGTAAACCGCGAACTCGCGCGGCAGTTTCTTTCCGCGGGCAGTCCGGTGGGCCAGCACATCAGCCTCGCCAGCGATAGCTCGGGGCGTCCAGTGTGGCGTGAAATCGTCGGAGTGGTCGGCGATGTGGATGAATCGGTTGGACAAACCGCCAGCCATCCCCAAATCTATGCCAGTTATCTACAGTTTCCCGCCTCCAGGATGTCGGTGGCAGCGCGGAGCACGACCACAGCCAGTGCGCTCGCCCCCGCTCTTCGCCAGGCGGTTTGGGTCGTAGACAAAAACCAGCCGGTCAGCAATGTCATGACCATGGAGCAGGTAATGTACAGCCAGGGCGGAGGCGCGGGATCGCTGATCATAGGTGAGTTGCTGGGAATTTTCGCCGGCCTGGCCCTGGTGCTGGCCACGGTCGGCATCTATGGCGTCATTTCCTACCTGGTACTACAACGAACCCACGAGATTGGAATCCGCGTAGCTTTAGGGGCTGCGAGGCGGGACATTCTGCGCATGGTATTGGGCGAGGGAGCCAGGCTGGCGGTGTTCGGGCTCTTTCTTGGCGTCCTGGGAGCAGCCGCCGTTCCCCGTGTGCTGGCAAGCGCCTTCCAGGGATTCTCGCTCTCCCCCTGGCTGGTCTTGGTTGCCGCGCTGGCGCTGATTGCAATCGTTGCCTTGGGTGCGTGTTATGTCCCGGCGCGGCGTGCGTCGCGGGTGGATCCCATCGTGGCCCTGAGATACGAGTAGCGGGAGTTCGGGAACAGCTCAACAGAGAAGCCCGGTACCAGGTCTGGATGACGACAAGCCTCATCCCCCGTGCTGCCGCAAGGGTCGTGATACGAGCATTTCGATGCGGCGGTATTTACGTCGGTGCCGCGAACGGCTAAGCTTTCCGGTTCGCCGGAACATCGGCGTCAAGGAGAAGTCATGGCTCGAGCAGGCATGTTCTCCTCCGTGTGGTTACTGGAGAAACTGTATGCCGCGGCCGGCAGCCCGCCGGTGCGCATCGCGCTGCAAGACGGTCCGGCGGTTGGGCCGAAGGATGGTTCCTTTGTTGCCGGCCTGACCATCCGTGATCGCGCCACCCTGATGCGTGTTGTTTTGAATCCGGAAGTTGCATTTGGCGAGGCCTATGCCGATGGTACAATGGAAGTTCAGGGCGACCTGCTTACGCTACTCGATGCCGTGTATCGCCCCATGGCGAACAGAGGAAAATCCTCCTGGTACCCGCGACTGACCTCATTGTGGCTGCGCCTGAACCAGGGCAACAGTCGGCTCGGGTCGCGGCACAACATCCATCATCATTACGACCTCGGCAATCAGTTCTACCAGCTCTGGCTTGACCGCAACCTGGTTTACACCTGCGCCTATTTTCCTGAACCTGCGGCGACGCTGGAGGAGGCGCAGCTTGCCAAAATGAACCATGTCTGCCGCAAGGTGTGGCTGCGGCCCGGAGAGCGGGTAGTGGAGGCAGGGTGCGGCTGGGGCAGCCTAGCCCTGCACATGGCGCGGCACTACGGCGTCAAGGTCAAGGCCTTCAACATCTCGCACGAGCAGATTGTGTACGCACGATGGCGGGCGCAGCAAGAGGGTTTGGATGGCCGAGTGGAATTCATCGAGGA
>DATEGM010000508.1:0-5189 GCA_035280085.1 Terriglobales bacterium | reverse complement strand
AATCGAGCCCGAAGGGCGAAACAGCTTTTAGCCCAGGGCGTGAGCCCTGGGAAAGCTCCCTCCCAGAAATTCTGAGCGCGACCCGAGCCCCGCGAGGGGAGCGCGAGCGCCGCAACCGCCAATCCTCGATCTCACGAAACTTCCTCTGTGCCCTCCGTGTCCTCTGTGGTGAAAAAAGGGTTCGTGGTTTAATCTGCGCGGCAGATGCGCGCGTTGGCAATCCTCGGCCCCAAAGCAACTGAACACGACCTGGCCCCCTTCCGCACCGCGGGCGCGGAAATCATTCCCACGGAAAACCTCACGCAGGCTGCCGCGGGCGCCGTCCTGCTGCTCGGCGGCGACGGCACCCTGCAGCGCCATCTCGCCGAACTGGTCAAGACACAAATCCCTTTGCTGGTCGTCCCCGCAGGCAGCGCCAACGATTTCGCGCGGGCGCTGAGACTGCGCACGCGTTCGGAAGCCCTGGACGCCTGGCGCCGATTCCTGGCGGCACGGGACAATATCCGGCAAGTAGATGTTGGAATCGTGACCTTCGCGGATGACGGCGCCCGCGCCAAAAATCCCGCATATTTCTCCTGCGCCTTGGGCGCGGGCGTGGACGCGGAAGTGGCGCAAAGGGTGAATTCCCTGCCCGGCTGGCTGCGCGCAAATGGCGGCTATTTCCTGGCGGCCCTACCCGCACTGCTCCGTTTCCAGGCCCGGCGCATTACCGTCACCGCCACACAAGCGGATGGCAAGCAGCGCACGCTTTTTGAACCAGGCATACTGGCCGCCGCTGCCAATGCTCCGTGGTATGGACATGGCATGCGGATCGCCCCCCAGGCCGAACTCGACGATGGGCTGCTTGAATTCTGTTTCGTGCGCGATGTGGGCAAACTGCGCCTACTGCGCTTGTTTCCCAAGGTCTACCGTGGCGGCCACATTGGTCTGCCGGAAGTGGAATACTTCCGGGCAGAGCGTGTGCGCATCGAGAGCCAGGAACCGATCGCAGTACACGCCGACGGCGAACTCGTGGGCAAAACACCGGTAGATGTAAGCGTGGCGCGGCGAGCGCTGCGGGTGATTGTGGGTAGCACTTAGCATTTAGTAATTAGCACTTAGCCCTTCACGATTTTGCCAGTCCCGCAATCAACGTTCAGGGGCCAAATGCTAAGTGCTAAATGCTAATTGCTCGGTTTACGGCTGACTGCTAATTGCCGAGTGCTGAATGCTGTAAACTACCGCTTCTATGCCAGATGACGCCCAACCGCAGCGCCGCGCCCGCGCCCTGCTCTGGATTCTGATTGGCGGAGGAGCTTTCTTCCTTTTCCTGCTAGCGGTGTTTGCCCTGCTCTACATCACGCTGCGCCCAGCCAGCGAGGAATCCACCTCCGTCTTTGGCGGCGATAAGCAAATTGGCGTAGTAGACCTGGAAGGCCTGATTGTCACGCCGGAAGTGGTCGTCCGCCAGCTCAAGCGCTTCGGCGATGACGACTCCATCAAGGCCATCATCCTGCACATCAACACGCCCGGGGGCGGAGTGGCCGCCACCGAAGAGATTTACCAGGAAGTGCGCCGCATCGAGCAGGAAAAGCACAAAAAGGTGATTGCCTCCGTGGAAACGGTGGGCGCCAGCGGCGGCTACTTCGTGGCTTCCGCCTGCAACAAGATTTTTGCCGACAAGGGCAGCATTGTGGGCAGCATCGGCGTGATCGCCGAATGGGTGAATTACGGCAAGCTCATGGACTGGGCCAAGCTGCAGGACGTCACCATGAAGGCGGGCAAACTGAAGGATGCAGGCTCCCCCACCCGTCCCATGACCCCCGAAGAGAAGGCGTATTTCCAGGGCTTGCTCGACAACATGCATTCCCTGTTCATTCAGGCAGTGGCCGACGGTCGTCACCTGAAAGTGCCGGACGTGCAGGCCATCGCCGATGGCCGCGTGTGGACAGGCGATCAGGCCCTCCCCTTACATTTGATTGACCAGGTTGGGGACTTTCGCGCCGCCGTAAAGGACACGGCACAGTCCGTGGGTATCAAGGGTGAGCCTCATCTAGTGCGACCGGAGAAGGAGCGTCGCACGCTGTTAGACCTCCTGTTCGGCGACCTGTCGAATTTTCTGCCTGACCGCCTCAAGCTGCTGCAGACGCAAGTTGGCTTTTACTACGTCTGGCGGTAAACTCAGGCGTTCCGTACGAGTCCAGGATAGTCCGCTGTTCCCCGCAGCGGTCGCGCGCCATGTCCTCCCCACTCATAAGTGTCGGCCAGACGATTTCTCATTACCGGCTGCTGCGCAAGCTGGGCGGCGGCGGAATGGGTGTGGTCTACGAGGCGGAAGACCTTACCCTCGGCCGTCATGTGGCTCTGAAATTTCTTCCCGATGACCTCTCCAGCGACCCGCAGGCCCTGGACCGTTTCCGCTGGGAAGCGCGCGCCGCTTCCGCTTTGAATCACCCCAATATCTGCACCATTTATGAGATTGGCGAATCTGCCGGCCAGACCTTCATCGCCATGGAGTTGCTGGAAGGCAAGACCCTGGCCGAAGCCATGCATGGGGCGCCGCTCTCTCTGGAGCAGGTGGTGGAATGGGGTATTCAAATCGCGGAAGCGCTCGATGCCGCGCACATGAAAGCCATCCTGCACCGCGATGTTAAGCCGGGAAACATTTTCATTGGCCCGCGCGGCCAGATCAAACTGCTGGACTTCGGCCTCGCCAAGCCGGCCCTGGAGCGGCGCCTGGCGCAAACCGTCAACGAACCTACCGTTGCTACGCCGGTCTCGCAGTTAGACGCCACCAGCCATGGCCTGACCCTGGGCACCGTGAGCTACATGTCGCCCGAGCAGGCGCTGGGCAAGGAACTGGACGCGCGCAGCGATGTGTTCTCTCTCGGCGTGGTGTTGTACCTGATGGCTGCCGGCACATTGCCCTTCAGCGGCAAAAATTCAATTGCGACCTTCGACGCCATCCTGCACCGCACCCCGCAAGCGCCCGCGCAACTCAACTCGGCAGTGCCGCCTGAACTGGAACGCATCATCAACAAGGCTCTGGAGAAGGACCGCGAACTGCGTTACCAGTCGGCAGCGGAACTGCGCAGCGATCTGAAACGGCTCAAACGCGACCTGGAGTCAGGGCCGCTGCGAATGTGGGCCCGCTCTGCGGCGCCGACCCGGAAGTGGCGCCTTCCGGGAAAAACCACGGTTTTCGCCGCTATCGCAGTAGCGGCATCCGCCCTGGCGGTAGCGCTATGGTTGCGCTCACCTTCTACGCCTGCAAGGGTGGTGGCCTCGGTGCAGTTGACCAGCGACGCGCTGCCCAAGTCATCGCTCGTTACCGACGGCTCGCGTATTTACTTTTCTGAAGAAAAAGGCGGGCAATTTCTGCTGCAGCAGGTTTCTACGGCGGGCGGCGAGACCGCGCCTCTGACCGTCCCGTTTGCCAGCGCCGACATCTTTGACATCTCGCCCGACCATTCCTCGCTGCTGATAACCAGCGAAGCGGGCGGCACCCAAACCGAAACCCCGCTCTATCAACTGCCGATTCCCGCCGGCTCTCCGCGGGCTGTCGGCAACGTGCGTGCCCACTCCGCCACCTATACCCCAGACGGCCAGTCCATCATTTATGGAAACGGCTCCGACCTGTACCAGGTGCACCCGGACGGCAGCCAGCCACGTAAGCTGGCAACTCTTCCTGGCGCCGCCATGGACCTGCGGTTTTCGCGGGACGGCGCCTGGATTCGCTTCGCTCTGCAGGACCAGGAGAACAACACCTCTGACTTGTGGGAATTGGCTGCGGACGGCAAGAATCTCCGACCAGTGCTGTCCCATGCGTGGAATCAGCCTTCGAAAGAGTGTTGTGGAAGCTGGACGCGCGATGGCAAGTATTTCTTTTTTGATAGTTCACGGGGCAACAGCCATGACATTTGGGCATTGCCTTCAACCGCCTCGATGCTTAACAGGAGTGGCAGCACTCCCGAGCAGCTTACTGCCGGTCCCTTGGCTTTTCTCTTTCCTGTTCCCGATGAGGACGGCAAGAAGCTGTTCGTGGTCGGCCAGCAGTTGCGTTTTGAACTGCAGCGCTACGATCAGAAGGCGGGCCATTTTCTCCCCTATCTGAATGGGATTTCCGTCGGCGAGCTGGACTTCTCCCGCGACGGTAAATGGCTCACCTACATCAATTATCCTGACCACACGCTGTGGCGCAGCGAGTTGGATGGCAGCCAGCGCACACAACTAACCTACGCCCCTTTGGAAGTGCATCTGCCCCACTGCTCGCCAGATGGGACCCAGATTGCCTTCATGGCCTCTAAGCCAGGGCAGCCGTGGAAGCTGTACGTTATCTCCGCACAGGGAGGAACGCCCCAGCCCTTGACCGGCGAACACGTCAACGAGAGTGACCTGACCTGGATGCCGGACGGCAAGTCCTTGGTTTTTGGCCATATGCCCTGGCTGCAATATGCCAATTCCTCAGAGTCGGGAATTGACATGCTGGATTTGAAAACCCGCCAAATCACTCCCCTGCCCGGATCGCAAGGCCTCTTCAGCCCCAGAGTTTCACCGGATGGCCGCTTTGTGGCCGCCTTGAGCGCTGACTCCAAGAAGCTGATGCTGTACGACTTTGCTGCGCGCAAGTGGATACCCCTGGCGGAGGCCACCTTCGCCTACAACACCTGGTCGCACGACAGTCGCTATGTTTACCTGGAAGATTACACGCGGGGCGACGACATTGTGCGCGTCAGCGTGCATGGTGGCCCCTTGCAAGTTGTAGAAAGCGTGAAGGATGTCCCCCGGGGATCGGACCCCTGGGCCTCCTGGCTGGGCTTGGGGCCCGACGATGCTCCTTTGCTGATGCGCGACCAGAGCACACAGGAGATTTATGCCCTTCAGTTGCAACTACCCTGACCGGTTATCAATTCCTCACCGGCTGTAAATTATTGAGTTGACAGGCTGCCCACCCGCCGAGGCAGAATCTTGGAAACTGGCGCGCGGGAAAATTTAGGTTTAGGCTGATACTTCGTTCAGCAGCTCTGATTGTAAAGAGCACCGGGGGCTAATGGAGCACCCCGCGTCAGGAGGGAGCGGATAAGCACATGACGAAAGCCGACTTAATCGACGAGGTATCGCGGCTGGCGGAGTTAACGCGCAAAGACAGCGAAGTGATCGTCGAGACAATATTTGACAGCATCGTGCGCTCGCTGCGCGTAGGCGACAAG
>DATEGM010000507.1:0-2576 GCA_035280085.1 Terriglobales bacterium | reverse complement strand
TGAAGTCGTGAAGGAACTGGCCGCCCGCAAGATTCCTTTTCGCGTGGAAGGGCTGAACGCGCTCGAAACCTGCGAGGTGCGCGACCTGCTCGCCTGCCTGCGCGCCCTCCTGGCCCCGCCCGATAACGAAGCGCTCTTCCGCGTTGCCGCATTGCCTGTTTTCCGCGTGGACGGCGCCGCCATGCGCGAAGCTTTGCGCGCCGCGGGCAAGCAGCCGGAACTGGTCACCGTTCTCTCTCAGGTCGCCGGCGGCAAGACGGTTTTGAAAACGCTGGAGAACGCGCGTGCCGAGGTGGCGGCAGCCGATTGGAAGGCGACAGCCGCCCTCGCCATCGTTATCAAGCGCTTTGGTATTCCGCCCGCGACTCCTCCCGTGGCCGCCTTTCGCGAATTCGTGCACAAATGGAGCGAGAAGCCCATCACCACCACTCAGCGCCTGGAAGAGTTTTTGGAGTACATGGAGTACTTCCCCCAGGCCGGCGGCGCGGTGGCCTTCCAGCAACCGCCCCAGGATCCGGTCACTACAGTGCAACTCATGACCGTGCACGCGGCCAAGGGCCTGGAGTTCGACCACGTCTTCCTGGTGCGCGCCAATAACAACTCTTTTCCTACCAACTACCGCGAAAAATTGTTTGAGATGCCGCTGGCCATGCGCGATCCGCGCTGTTTGGCTAAAGGCGACAGCTCGGAGCTGCATCGCGAGGAAGAGCGCCGCCTGTTCTACGTGGCCATGACTCGTGCCCGCGATTCGCTGAGCATCTACGCCAAGCCCGGCAAGGGCAAAAAACCGCGGCCTACCGCCTTTGTGCGCGAATTGATGGAGGCGCATGTGCCGCCGCCGGGTTGGCGCGTTCGCCAGCCGGAACTCCGTCTGGCCGCTCAGGCTGCCGTCAATGGCGTCGCCGGCCTGGGCGCGTGGCTGCTGTTGCCGCCTTCCCCGCGCGCTCTCGCCGGCCCGCTCAGCGCCAGCGCCATCGAGATGTACGAAACCTGTCCCCTGAAATTCAAAATCTACCGGGACTGGAACATCCCGGGCGATATCTCCGCCGCCCTGCAGTTCGGCTCCGCCATGCACCTGGCCCTGGGCAACTACTACGAAGCTATCCGCGTGGGCCGCCCGCGCACCCCCGAGCAGCTGCTCGAAGTTTTCGAAAACGCGCTGGCTGACCTTCCTTTCGACGACCAGCATCAGCGCGAGCTCTACCTGAAACTGGGCCGCGAGCAACTGGCCGCTTTCTGCGAAAGCACGGCCAGTGCTCCGGTTCCGCAGGTGCTCTCCACGGAAAAGACGTTTCAGTTTTCGGTACAGGGCATGCTGGTGAAGGGCCGCGTTGACCGCCTCGACCGCATTGACGGCCAGCGCGTCGCCATTGTGGATTACAAAACTGGCACCCCCAAGACCGACATAGACGCCCGCCGCAGCCTGCAGCTTTCCATCTATGCCCTGGCTGCGCGCGAACTCTGGGGGTACGTGCCCGATCGCCTGGTGTTCTTTAACCTCGAATCTTCCGACGAGGTTTCGACCACGCGCGACGAAAGGGAACTGCGCGCGGCCCAGGACCGCATTGCCGAGGTGGCGCGCCAAATGGCCGCCGGACTATTCGAGCCCACTCCCGGCTTCCATTGCCGCTCCTGCCAGTTCCGGGCCATGTGCCCGGCTACCGAGGAGCAGTTGTATACGGTCGAATTGGCCGCCGCCTCCCAGGGCTAATAAAAACCTTCTGTTATCCCCAAAAAACTCTCATGCCCGACCGCACACCGCAGGAGGGCGTCATTCCGAGGGCCTTCAGGCCTGTGGGACTCGCGTGCGCCACCGCATCATTCTCAACACTGTCATCCTGAAACAAATTGTTATCCTGAGCGTAGCGAACGGACCTGCTTTTCGCAATCGTCTCTTCTATGTCGGCTGCACCGTGGAAGCCCACGGCTTCAGCCGTAGGAAATCGGGCGAGCAATTAAATGGGCTTCAGCCCTTGCTGCCATCAGCATCTTCCTCTGCGCTCTCTGCGTTAATTTTCACCCGTGTCTGCGATAATCATTCTTTGGCCTCTCCGCCTGAAATTCCGCTGCCGCAGGTTCCTCCGGGTCCGCCGCCGGTTGAGAACCCGCCCTTCACCGGCTGGGATGTGGTCCGCATCACGGTCGTAGGCATCTTTGTCATCGCCCTGTTCGGCATCGTTTCGCTGTGGATCGCCTCTGCCAGCGGACTCTTTCGCGGCATGTCGCCGGCGCAACTGGCGCGCGATCCGCTACTGCTTATCCCCGCTCAGTTTGCCGCCTACATGGTGCTGGTGCTTTTCATGTATGCCGTGGTGCGGCGCGAGCGCGGCTACCGCTTCCTGGCCGCATTGCGCTGGAACTGGCCCGAAGCCACCTGGATCGGTTTCGTGGTCCTGGGCGCCGTCGTCGCCATTGGTGGCCAGTTGCTTTCCGCCCTCCTTCCCATTCCCAAGTCCTTGCCCATTGACCAGTACTTTCATAGCCCGGCCGATGCCTGGATGATGGCCATCTTCGGCGTCACCGTGGCGCCTTTCGTGGAAGAGCTGTTCTTTCGCGGGTTTCTCTACCCGGTGCTG
>DATEGM010000506.1:0-3659 GCA_035280085.1 Terriglobales bacterium | reverse complement strand
TGCTCGCGCCGCACCCCATTCATGCCGGCATCATGATCTGGGTCGCCGCCCTCGGCGTCCTCATGAACGGCGTTATCTCCTGGCTCCTCTACCGCAGCCGCCAGGACCTCAACATCCGCAGCGCCTTCCTGCACATGTTTGGCGACACCCTCTCCACCGCCGCCGTCATCGGTGGCGCTGCCGCCATCCTCGCCACCGGCTATATCTGGATTGACTCCGCCCTATCTTTCGGCATCGGTGCTCTCATCCTCTGGTCCGCCTTCGGCATCGTGCGCGAAAGCCTCAACATCCTGCTGGAAGGCACTCCGCGCGGCATGGAACTGGAACACATTGCCAATGCCATCGCCGCCATCGAAGGCGTAAACGACGTTCACGACCTGCATGTGTGGAGCATCGGCTCCGATAGCCATGCCCTCTCCTGCCACATCAGCATTGCCGACATTCCGCCCTCCGCCAGCGAACGCATCCTGCGCGACGTTAAAGACAAGCTGCGCGATGGCTTTCGCATTTCCCACACCACCATCCAGTTCGAGCACGTCGTTTGCGACGTCGCCCACGGCTGCGTCGTTCCTACCTCCGCCCACGAACCTTCCGGCGAGCATACCCACTGATTCCGCTGCAACTCAGAAACTATTCAATCTCTGTCATCCTGAGCGAAGCAGGACGATTCGCTTGCGAATCGGTCTGCGAAGTCGAAGGACCCCTACGCAAGGTATGGTTCTGTCGCTGTTCTAAGGAGTTCTTAGGAAGATCTTTTCGTCTGTTGTGACCGCGAAAGCGCACCGCCCTAGCCCCGCCGAACACAACTCATTAACATTTTGTCATCCTGAGCGCAGCGAAGGACCTCACCTCACCATCACCGGATTGCATCTCACCTCCCATGATCCGTAAAACTCCCAAAGGCTACGTGCTGCTCTCGAAGACAACCGGCAAGAAGTTGGGCGGCCCCTACAAGACCCGCGAGCAGGCGCTCAAACGCGAGCGTCAGGTGCAGTTCTTCAAGCGCCGCAAAGTGGCCTAAACCTCAGATGGCGTCATGCAGAGGCGCTTCAGCGCCGAAGTTGAGGCGCTGAGCGGGCGTCCGAGCCCGCTGCCGAAATCCTGAGCGTAGCGCAGGACCTCTGCATCTCGCGTGGACAAAACCAAGACTCCGGGCGGCTAATCCTCCCGGTCAGGGACTGAATGCTGAACACCTGCCTTATGAATCCGTTTTGAAAGGGCGTGGCTTCAGCCACGCTGTCAGGAATAATCCGTTTTGAAAGGGCGTGGCTTCAGCCACGCCGTCAGTAATAATCCGTTTTGAAAGGGCGTGGCTTCAGCCACGCTGCCAGTAATAATCCGTTTTGAAAGGGCGTGGCTTCAGCCACGCCGTCACCAACCGAATAGAACTGGGCTTTAGCCCCTGAGGGAATCTGTGGTTAGCACGAGATCGCTTTTAACTGCTGAAAGCTAACGCCAGCATCACCACATCGTGCCCGCATCTCTTATAATTGTCGTTTGGCGATACAGTGCGCATTCTGACCAGCGCACCTGCGAAAGGGACCTATGCCTACTGACGTCATCATGCCCCAGATGGGGGAGTCTATTTTTGAGGGCACCATCACCAAGTGGCTGAAGAAGCCGGGCGAGAAAGTGCAGCGCGACGAGCCGCTGTTTGAAATCTCCACCGACAAGGTAGACGCGGAAATTCCCGCGCCCTCGGCCGGCGTGCTCAAGGAAATCAAGGTTCCGGAAGGCACTACCGTGCAGGTCAACACGGTGGTTGGCGTCATTGACGCCGACGGCGCTGGTGCGGCCACAGCTGCTCCCGCTCCTGCCGCCGCCCCGCCCAAGGCGGAAATGCCGCGCGCCGCAGCCCCTGCGCCTTCGCAGCCTCCCAAACCGGCTCCCCAGGCCGATGGTGGCGCGCGCCAGCCGCAGCCGACCGAAGCTGCAGCCCGCCCCGCGCAGCCCGCCTCACGTCCTCAGCCGCAGGAAGCCGCTCGGCAGAAAGAGGTGATTGAGTTTCCCTCCGAAGCCGAGGAAGAAGGCGAGCGTATTCGCTCTTCCCCGCTGGTCCGGCGCATTGCCCGCGAACACAACGTCAACCTGGCGCAGGTGCCCGGCACCGGCCTCGGCGGGCGTATCACCAAGCAGGACATTGAAGCCTTTATCGCGCAGCACCCGGCAGGAGCTCCCGCAGCCGCGCCCGCGCGTCCGGCGGCGCAAGCTCAGCCGTCATATCAGCCGGGAGCCGCGGCGCCCTCCATGCCTGCTTCCCAGCCCGCGCCCATGCCGGGCGAGCTGGTGGCCATGACCAACATGCGCAAGATCATCGCGCAGCGCATGGTCGAGTCGCGCCGTACCAGCGCCCACGTGCACAACTTGTTTGAGGTGGATGTCACCCGTATCGTGAACCTGCGTAACCGGGCCAAGGCGGGCTTCGAGCAGCGCCATGGCGCGCGCCTCACCTTCATGCCCTTCTTTGTGCGCGCTGCCATCATCGCCTTGCAGCAGTTCCCCATCATCAACGCCTCGATGGAAGGCGAGAGCATCCGCTACCACGAGCACATCAACATGGGAATCGCGGTGGCGCTGGATTGGGGCCTGATTGTGCCGGTCGTTAAGAATGCCGAGGAAAAGAATTTCCTGGGCCTGCAGCGCGCCATCACCGATGTCGGCGAGCGCGCCCGTAGCAAGCGTCTCTCGCCCGACGACATCCAGGGCTCAACCTTCACCGTGACTAATCCTGGCACCTTTGGCGCGGTCTTCGGCCTGCCCATCATCAACCAGCCCAACGTCGCCATCCTGGGCGTAGGCGGAATTGCCAAGGCGCCGGTTGTGGTCACCGACGCCCAGGGCAACGACTCCATCGCCATCCGCTCCCTGGTGCACCTGACTCTGGGCTACGACCACCGCGTGATTGATGGCGCCGTGGCCGACCAGTTCATGGCCCTGGTGAAGAAGACCCTGGAAAACTGGAATGAGGATGTCGGCTAAGAGCCAAAAGCTAAGAGCCAAAAGCCAGAGGGATCAGCCGCACTTTCCACAAGACTTCCTCAGCGACCCGTTAGGAGAATTCTGCTAAGGTTAGTGCCACAATGCCCTGTGATGTAGGCGCTCCTGAACCGGCCCTCTTCCCTGAATTGGCCGAGAGCGACGTTTCCGCGTCGCGCACCGGCGTGCTGCCTTCCCAGGACATTCGCGAACTGATAGCGGCCAAGCGTGTCTTCGCCGGCCAGGAGATCAGCGAAGACCAGATCCAGCCCGCCAGCCTTGACTTGCGCCTCGGAGAGATGGCGCATCGCGTCCAGGCCAGCTTTCTCCCCGGGTCATCCCGCACCGTGGCCGAAAGCCTCAACCAGATCCGCATGGCGCGCATTGACCTGACCAAGACCTCAGTTTTGGAAAAGGGCTGCGTTTACATCGTTCCCCTGCAGGAGGAGCTGAATCTGCCCTCCTCTATCTCGGTTAAAGCGAATCCCAAGAGTTCCACCGGCCGCCTGGACATCTTCACCCGCCTCATCTCCGACTACGGTGTGGAATTTGAGCGCGCGCCCGCGGGCTACAAGGGCAAGCTTTACGCTGAAATCGTTCCCCGGACATTCCCGGTCATCCTGCGGGCGGGCATGAAGCTGAACCAGATACGCTTCCTCCGCGGCAATCCCACCTTCGGTGAC